>JAJYJF010000041.1 GCA_021796375.1 Chloroflexota bacterium
CCGCGGGCCAGCCCTCGGCGGCCAGCACCCGGGCGGCGAACTCGGCCGAGGAATGGTGGTGGCTGGCGCGCTCGACCCCTTCCCCACCCGCCCCGCTCGATTTTTGGTTGTGATGGGCGGCGGGGCGACCGGGCGGCGCGCTGCCCTGGGCGTCGTGGAGCAGCGCCGCGGCCCGCACGATCTCCAGGTCGGCGCCCTCTTCCAATGCCAGCTGCTCGGCGGTGCGGTAGACGCGCAGCACGTGCGCGAAATCATGAACCGGGTCGGCATCCCGGTACCATGCGCGGGCTTGTTCGAGGCTCGGCATGGGCTAATGGACCAGGCGCAGGACGAGGATCACCGCCCCCACCACCAGCAAGACGGCGCAGCCGGTCAGCATCACCCGCATCGCCAGGCGGAAAACGAAGCGGATCAAGATCCACAGCACCGCCAGGGCGAGGAGCGGCCAGATGAACGTCCAGTAGGGGGAGAGAAAGGTAGGCAGAATTGAGCTCATAGGTTTTCCCGGGAAAGATGGAACTGGCCATTTTTGATCACGGCCTGGACCAGGTTGGTGCCGAAGCGGTACCCCAGGTGGCGGTAATCCCCGGCCGAGAGGATGATCAGGTCGGCCTGCTTGCCCGGCTCGAGCGACCCGATCTCCCCCGAGCGGCCGATGGCGGCTGCGGCGTTGATGGTGGCGGCGGCGACCGCCTGGGCGGGGGTGAGGCGCAGGAAGCGGCAGGCCAGGGCGATCACGAACTGCATGCTCTCGCACCAGCCGGTGCCGGGGTTGATGTCTGAGGCGATGGCCAGCAGCCCGCCGGCCTCGATGAAGGCCCGGGCGGGGGTGTAGCGCGGGCTGGCCAGCCCGAAGGGCGTGCAGGGCAGGGCCACGGCGACCGTCTCGCTGGCCGCCAGCGCGGCGATCTCCTCGGGCGGGGTGACGGCCAGGTGGTCGGCCGAGAAGGCGCCCAGCTCCGCCGCCAGCTGCGCGCCGCCCAGCGCCTCGAACTCGTCGGCGTGGATCTTGAGCGGGAAGCCCAGCCCGCGCGCCGTCTCGAGGATCTGGCGGCTCTGCGCCAGGTCGAACGCGCCTGCCTCGCAGAATACGTCCGCGAAGGGCAGCCGGAGGCTGGGGGCGTTCGCCTCCCACCAGTTGCGCGCGGCGGGGAGCATCTCGGTGCAGACCAGGTCGGTGTAGCCCTGCGGGTCGCCGGCGAATTCGGGCGGGACCGCGTGCGCGCCCAGGAAGGTCGGCTCGATCTCCAGCGGCCCGCGCGCGCTCACCTCCAGGAGGGCGGCCAGCAGGCGCAGCTCGGTGGGGGTATCCAGCCCGTAGCCGGTCTTGGCCTCGGCGGTGGTGGTGCCGAAGGCGAACATGGTTTGCGCCCGGGCCAGCGTCTGGGAAACGAGGGCTTCGGTGGAGGCGGAGCGGGTGGCGCGCACGGTGGAGAGGATCCCCCCGCCGGCGGCCTGGATCTCAAGGTAGCTCTTCCCTACCAGGCGCTGTTCGAACTCGCCGGCGCGGTCGCCCGCCCAGACCAGGTGGGTGTGCGCGTCCACGAAGCCGGGCAGGACGACCCGCCCGGAGACGTCCAGCTTCGGCTCGCGGGGGTAGAGGGACTCCAGCTCGCCGGTCTTCCCGACCGCCACGATCTGGTCTTCCTGGATGACGACCGCGCCGTCTTCGATCAGGCCGAGGTCGCCCAGGGCGGCGCCGCGCTGCGGGCCGCCCGCCAGGGTCAGGAGCTGGGTGGCGGAATGGATAAGCATAAGATTCGGCCCTAATTATCCCACGAAAGGGAATTCCGAATAAAGAAAGCTGTGCCGGGTGCAGGGATCGCCGGTGGGGCTGCCCCGCTTCGCCCCGGCCCCGAAACGGGGTCGCCGAAGGATCACCTGGCTCACCTGCAGTCGTCGAGCTTCGCCGGCCTGATGCAGCCGGCCGATCCGGATGACCCCGAACGCCGGCTGCTGATCGAAGAGGTGATGGCCAACATCTGCGAGCATTACCGCGAGCACGACCGCATCATTCGCGGCCTGCTCAACCGGAAAGCAGGTACTCCCCGCCGCCGGCCTGGGCTAGATCTTTTGATCTAGACAAGGCGACCAACCGCAAATCCCAGGCGGTGGGCTGAAATCGTGCGATGTCACACGATTTTTGGCCTTTATCAAGCTGTTAAACTCACCTGGCTAGTTCGTTAAGATCTTGGAGATAATCGCAAAAAGGTGATTGATGCTAAAGCCGTAGTGA
This sequence comes from Chloroflexota bacterium, assembly GCA_021796375.1. Classification (GTDB taxonomy): domain Bacteria; phylum Chloroflexota; class Anaerolineae; order Anaerolineales; family Anaerolineaceae; genus JAJYJF01. The sequence continues at coordinate 2,237 of JAJYJF010000041.1, forward strand.
AGTGGCATGGCAAATTGATCTAGCCACAGCTCCCGCTCTCCTGACTATAAGTTTCTCAGGTGGAGTTACCGAGTAGACGATAGGCTAGGTAGATTGTGAAGGTAACTATAGCCAGCTACTTCGAACGCCAGAGCTTCATATTATTCTTCAGATGTGCCTGATCATAAACTTGGTTCAGGCAATCTTCGATCTCGCTCCGATCCCACCCGTATACATACCAAATATTCCACAAGAGTTTTGAGAAAGCCGGGATTGCAACCATGCCTGTATACATAATTGTTTCAGGTCGCACGCGCTTCTCGAAAGAGTAACTATGGGGAATGTTCGACTTAGCTGTAGTGTATTCCTGGTAACTGATCTTAGCGATTGCCCATTGATGACCGTGGGATATCTCCGAAAAAAGCCGATACGCACCCTCAAAATTCAGGGTTGTTTTGATTAGTTCGGTAATGCCGGGCCATGCCATCGCGATGCCATTGATGCTCCCGTTAGGACTCGCTTTCTTCTCAAAACCGAGATCAACAGCCTCCTGCTCAACCTCAACGATTCGTTTTTGGATATTGCTTATATATGAGTGCAATTTCTCCGCCCGGCAAAATTTGATCTGCTGGCATAGCCCTTCGTACCGGAAAGCGAAGCACCTTGCTACCCGTGTCTTCGCATCAATCGTTGGATCGAGGAACCACAGGCCAATAGCACTTGACTCAAGTAGACCACGGATACAAGTCCATGGGGCAAGAGTTGTTGCGGGTTCAACATATAGATTGGCAAATGAAATAAGATGATCTGCTGCTGATTCCATTGAGAATAATGCCCGATAATAAACGTCGATGATCAACTGCTGGTTTTGAAAGCTGTTCCACTCCCGGAAGGCGATGGAGCCAGGTGCTGGTTGGTTATCGTGGGGGTTGTAAAGCTCTGCAGTTCTTTCGAATAAATTATGCACAGCAGCAAGCATTTCGTTGACGTGGTTAAAATTGAAAACACCTTTCAGGTACGTCGGCATTCCTCACCTCCCTTTCTCCGTTGCGCGATATTGAACTGTAGCTGATGCGGTAAAGGGGATTATAGACGGTTTTGTAAGTGCTTGAACGGTCTGAGACTGTTTTTATTGGGGGGAATCGGGTAAAGGCTCGGCCGCCGGGGCGGGATGCCGCACGGTTACCCGGCGCAGCAGCAGGAGGGCGGCCAGGTCGAGCGCACCAGCCGCGAGCGCGTTGGCGGCGATCCCCCAGCCCTGGTAAATCATCCCGCCCGAGGCGGCCCCCGCGGAGCGGCCGATCAAGAACGCGGCGGAAACCAGCGCGACCAGCGTGCCGCGCGCCGCCGGGTACACCTCGGTCATCAGCGAGATGACCGCCAGGACGGTGTACTCGAAGGAGAGGTAGAACAGGAACAGCCCAACCAGCGCTCCAACCAGGGACCGCCCGAGCAGGAGCAGCAGCGCGGCGGCGAGCGCGTTGGCGCCCAGCCCCAGCGCGATGGAGCGCCGCTTGCCGGCCCGGTCCATCAGCCCGGCGGCCAGGCTTTCGCCGGAGAGCTCGGCGAAGCCGATCACCATGCTCGCGGCGCCCAGGGCGGCCACCTGCAGCCCGAAGCGGTCCTGCATCCAGATCCCGAAAACCAGGCTGATCAGCTCGTTGCCCATCGCGACTGAGATCGCCAGGAACAGCCCGGCCAGCGCCGGGGCGTAAGCCAGCACGCGCCGGATATTGGCCAGCGGCCGGCTCGCGGCCGGGGCAGCCCGGCCGGCGGGGAGGATCCAGACCAGCAAGCCGAGCATGGCGAGCGCCACCCCGGCCAGGACCGGGAACGGCGCCGACCAGCCGTAGCGGGCAATCAGCAGCCCGACCAGCGGCACCCCGAGGATGTAGGCCGCCGACCAGTTCATCTCGACGATCGAGATCGCCAGCCCGCGCCGGTTGTAGGGGAACTCGTCCCCCAGGAAGGCGTGCACGGCGGGGACGGTGGCCGAAACGCCGGCGCCCATCAGGACAACCGCGATGAGAAAGAAAGGATAGGCCGGGAAAAGGGCCGCCAGCAGCAGGCCGGCGCTGAACGCGGAAGCGCCGAGCAAGATGGCGGCTTTCCGGCCGCGGGTGTCGCCGGTCGACGCCAGGAACGGGCCGATCATCCCGGCGGCATCCAGCGCGGAGACGGTCAGGGAGATGGTGCGCAGGTCGACCCCCAATCCGCGCGCGAAGACGGCCAGGAAGGGGTAGAACATGCGGTAGGAGGTGTTGATCACAAAGCAGGTCGCCGTCACCAGGGCGACCTGGAGCTTGAGCCGGGCGCGCAGCATCCGACCATTATACCTGCCGGGGGAGCAGGCAAGAAAAACCCCTCCTGGGTTGGGGTCAGGAGGGGCCGGAGAAAATCAGCGATAAATTGTGCGGATTAATCCAGGGTGCTGCGTTTTGGTTCGGGAAGCGGGTAAAAATAGGCGCGCGTGCCGTCGTATTCGGAGATGCAGCCCATGCGTCGCAGGGTCTCGAGCTCGTCGTCCTGCGCCTGGTGGCTCACCTCGTGCTCGCCGCAGCGCAGGAACTCGCCGGTGAGCACGTCCTGGAACAGAGAATTTTCCCAATCGATCGCGAACCGTCCGTCCTGCAGGACGACCAGGCAGTAGCGGTTAATCGGCGTGCCAGAAGGCATTTCCACTCCTTATGCGGGCGAGCGCTCGCCCGCGCATGAGAGGCTGTCTACGCCGGTTCCAGGGTGGATTCCGGCTGGGCGACGAACTCCGCGAAGGATGTCTTCTTCAGCTTCTTGACCAGCTCTGATTGGGTGTCGCACCACAGCGGGCGGAGCGGGCATTCCTCGCCAAACGGGCAGGAAGAAGGGTTATCCGTGCACTCGTTCAACGAGATCGGGCCGTCGATGGCCTCGACCACTTCTAAAACGGAGATCTCTTCCGGCTGGCGGGCCAGCGATACGCCCCCCCGCGCGCCGCGCGAGGTGTGGATCAGCCCCGCGATCGACAACTGGGAGATGATCTTGGCAAGGAAGGAAGGCGGGATGTGTTGCTCTTCCGCAATCTGGCTGGTTGCGGCGCGCTGGGTTGGTTCGAGCTGGGCCAGGTAGAGCATAGCGCGGAGTGCGTAGTCGGCCTGTCGCGTGATTTGCATTGGAATCTTCCTCTTCTGGTAATGTGGATCAGATTTATCTTTTATAGTTTATTCGCAGCGGTGTATAAGAACAAGTGACAGACATCATCTCCTGATGTGACGATTAGCGCCGGAAGTCCGGTTTTTGTGACTTTTTGGGTCTGATTCAAGATTCGAGAGTTCTCGGCAATACAGATCCATTATATATGATTCAGAGCAAAAAACAATTATCACAATTGGAAGGCATACCGCTCGCGGATGAAACAACGCGATCCGGGATGAACGCGGGTATAATCAGCGTGATCCCCAACCCGGGTCTCATTTATTGATGGGCGGCAACCCTTTCAATTGCCCTGCAGGAGATTGAACGGCGGTTGGGTCATTCCAATCCAATACGGAGATATACCCAATGGACAGCATGAATGCGGCGATGTTCTATAGACCCGGCCAGGTGCGGTTTGAGCGCATCCAGATCCCCCAGCCCGGACCGGGCGAGATCCTGGTCAAAATCCAGGTGGCGACCACCTGCGGGACGGATATCAAGACCTACGAGCGCGGCCATCCCACGATTATCAAGAAGGTGCCCTCCACCTTCGGCCACGAATTCTCCGGAGACGTGATCGAGGTGGGCGAAGGGGTCACCCGTTTTCAGCCCGGGATGCGCATCGGATCCTGCAATTCGGCTCCCTGCCAGGAGTGCTACTACTGCAAGCGCGGCCAGCAGAACCTGTGCGAAGATTTGCTGCTTCTGAACGGGGCCTACGCCGAATATATTGTCGTCCCGGCCCGCCTGGTCAAAACCAACGTGTACGAGCTGCCGGCGCACATGAGCTATGCCGAAGCCGCCGTTTCCGAACCGCTGGGCACGGCCGTGCACGCCGTCCGGCAGGCCGGGATCCTGCCCGGGGATACGGTGGCTGTGCTCGGGTCGGGGCCGCTCGGCTTGATGCTGGCCCGCCTGGCTCATTTGCGGGGGGCGCGGGTCATCCTCTCCGGGGAGAAGACCGAGGAGCGCGAGCGGGTGGCCCGCAATTTTGGGGTCAATGAATTTATCGATATCCTGCAGGTGAAAGACCCCGCCGAGCGCATCCAGCAGGTGAAGGGCATGACCGAGGGAAAGCGCGGGGTGGATGTGGCCATCGAGGCCGCCGGGTTTGCCTCGGCCTGGGAAGAGGCGGTCCAGATGGTCCGCAAAGCCGGCAAAGTGGTTTTTCACGGCGGGCCGAAGGCCGGGTCGACGATTACCCTCGACTGCCAGCTGCAGCACTACGGCGAGCATACCCTGATCGGCGTCTACCACGAAACTCCGGACGATTACCGCCGCGGGTTCGAGCTGCTGGCCAGCCGGATGGTGGATGGGCGCCAGTTCATCACGTCCACCCTGCCTTTAAATCGCCTGCTGAACGCGTTTGAGATGGTCCGCCGCTTTGAGGGCATCAAATTCGCGATCGATCCAACCCGCATGGAGTAAAAGCGCTCGCCCGGATCTCCATTGCGGGCAGGGGCCAGAACCGGACGGGGCGGCCCCGCTCACCCCTTTGAACGCGGGTATAATCAGCCTGTGGCCAACTCAGACTTCATCCTCATCCCAATCCGCTACGCCGATCTCGACCCCCAGTGGCACGCGAACAACGCCCGCATCCTCGGCTTCATCGAGCAGGCGCGCCTGGAGTACCTGCTCCGCCTGGGGCTGTGGGACGGCAAAGATTTCCACGCCCTGGGGCTGATCGTCGCCGACGTCCACATGACCTACCGGGCGCAGATCCACCTGGGGCAGACGGTGCGGGTGCGCGCCCAGGTGAGCCGCATGGGCAACAAGAGCCTGCGCTTCGATTACCTCCTGGAAGACGCGGAAACCGGCGAGCTGTTCGCCAGCGCCGATACGGTCATGGTCACCTACGATTACCGGCTGCACCAGTCCGTCCCGATCTGGGACGAGTGGCGGCAGAAGATCGCGGCTTACGAAGGAATCCCTCTGAGAGAACAGTGAATGGTGATTAGTGAGCGGTGAATAGTACCTTGCTGTGGACCAGCTTCTCTATTCACGAAACACTGTTCACGGATCACAATTCACCAATCTCCACTCAGCATTCTTCAATCTCCAATTCTATGTCTCTTCCAACCGTCAACACCGAGGCGCTGCAGAAATTCCTGGTCGACCTGCTGAACACCCCCAGCCCGACCGGGCTGGCGGGGCCGGCGGTGGATCTCACGGCCCGGACGCTCGCGGCTTTCCCCGAGCTCCAGCTGGCGAGGACCCGCAAGGGGGCGCTCCTGGCGACCTGGCCCGGGCGCTCCGACGAGCGCCCGCGCGCCCTGACCGCGCACCTGGACACGCTGGGGGCGATGGTCAAGGAGATCAAGCCGAACGGCCGGCTGAAGCTCACCAAGCTTGGCGGCTACGCCTTCAACACCGTCGAGGGGGAGGGCTGCACCGTTTTCGCCCGGTCCGGGGCGGCCCAGCGCGGGGCGCTGCTCCTGCGCAAGGCCTCCGCGCACGTGTACTCCTCCGAGGTTGGCAAGATGAAGCGCGACGAGGAGACCATGGAGGTGCGCCTGGACGCGCGCACCGAAAACGCGGCGGAGACCCGCGCCCTGGGGGTGGAGGTCGGCGATTACGTCGCCTTTGACCCGCGCGTCGAGGTGGTGAACGGATTCATCCGCTCACGCCACCTGGACGACAAGGCCGGCGTGGCCTGCCTGGTCGCCGCGGTGGAGGCGCTCGCCCGCCAGGGACTGCAGCCCGCCCAGACGACCTACCTGCTCTTCAGCAACTACGAAGAGGTCGGCCACGGCGCCGCCGCGGGGATCCCGCCCCAGGCAACCGAGCTGCTGGCGGTGGATATGGCCGCGGTAGGCGAGGGCCAGGCCTCGGACGAGTTCCACGCCACGCTGTGCGTCAAGGATTCCGGCGGGCCGTACCATCACGGGCTCAGCCAGCGCCTGCGCGCCCTGGCGGACGAGAACGACATCCCCTACCGGGTGGACATCTACCCCTACTACGGGTCGGACGGGGAGGCTTACTGGCGCGCCGGCGCGGACGTGGCCGTGGCGCTCATCGGGCCGGGCGTGGATGCCTCGCACAACTACGAGCGCACCCACCTGGACGCGCTCGTCGCCACGACCGAGTGGGTGATCGCCTACCTGGTCGCCGGGTAGCCTATGGCCCGATCGAAGCCGCCTGCTCGCAAACCCCGCGCCCAGCCGGGCACGGTCTGGGACGCGCTCTTCACCGGCCGGCCGGGGGCGCGCCAGGCCTGGGTCTGGCCGGTCGCGCTCGCCCTGCTGTACCTGGGGGGGCTGGTCTTCTGGGGCGTTTTTTTCCACTGGGGAGATTTTCCATATAAATTCCACGACTGGGCGGAGGTCAACGCCGCCCGGATGGCCTTCGTGCGCGACGCGGTCAGCCGGGGCCTGCTGCCCCTGCACATGCCGGATTCCTCCGCGCTGCGCGGGCTGACCGACCGCTTCCTGGTGCTGCCGGACGTGATCACCGCCCCGCAGATGATCCTCATGCCGCTGATGAGCCTCACCCAGTTCTTCCTGGTGGACGTGCTGTTCATGTACAGCCTGGGGACGCTCGGGCTGCTGTGGTTCAAGCGCCGCTTCGCGCTCTCGCCGGCGGCTTTCAGCCTGCTCTTCCTGGCTTTCCAGTTCAACGGCCAGATCCAGGCGCACCTCGCCGTGGGCCACGCCACCTGGCTGGGATACTTCCTCTTCCCGGCCTTCCTGGCGCTCGTCCTGCGCCTGGTCGAGGCGCCGCAGGGCTGGGGCTGGATCGCGTCCATGGCTTTCCTGCTCTTTTTCATGCTGCTTCAGGGCTCTTTCCACCAGTTTATCTGGTGCCTGATGTTCCTGGCCCTGGTGGGCGTGGCGGCCTACCGCCGCCTGGGGACCGTGCTGGCCGCCGGCCTCCTCTCCGGGCTGCTCTCGGCGGTGCGCCTGCTGCCCCCCGTGCTGGGGTTGGGGCAGTTCAACGACCAGTTCCTCTCCGGCTACCCCCGCCCGTGGGACGTCCTGACCGCGCTGGTGCGGCTGATCGGGCCGGCCCAGGCCTATGCCGGCCGGATGCAGTGGGCCGGGCTGGGCTGGTGGGAGTACGACCTTTATCTGGGGTTGGCCGGCACGCTGCTCGTCGGCTACTTCGGCGTGGGCCTCTGGCTGTGGAACCAGCGCCGCGAAAAGCAGTACTGGCAGCTGCTGCCGGCGGCCGCCATTCTCGCGCTCCTGGCGATGTGGAAGGTCTACAAACCGCTGATGAGCCTGCCGGTGCCCTTCCTGGATGCCGAGCGGGTGAGCGCGCGCCTGATCATCCTCCCCTTCGTGGTGGTGATCGTCATGGCCGCCATCAACCTGCAGCGCTGGCTGGACCGGCCCGCGGTGAGGTTCGTCTCCCGGCTGGGGGTGCTCGCGCTGCTGGGCATGCTGGCCCGGGACCTGGTCCAGCACCTGCTGGCCTGGCAGGAGACCGAAGCGGTGAAGGGATTCCCGTTCGCGGACGTCAACCTGGCGATCAAGGTGGTCAGCAACCACCCCGACCCGCAGTATTTTGCCGTGGTCGAGGCGGGGGCAGCGGTCAGCGTCCTTGCCGCGGCTTTCCTGCTCGCCATGGCCTGGCGCGAGCGCCGCCAGAAGGCGGCCCGGCCGGTGACGGCCTGAGGGAAAAAACCGCCCGCTCCCCCGGCGGCGTTGCGGGAGTGTTCGTTTCTACCTCCCTGGGGTACAATTGAAGCCCAGTGCAGCAGATCACAATTGAACCGGCTTACCCGGAGAGGAGTTTCCACATGCGCAATCTCAATACGCTTCTGGGGCCGATGCGTGTCCCATTTTTGGTGCTGGCGCCGGTTTGTGTCTTTTTGGGGGTGAGCGGCGTCCTGTGGCTCGATGGCTCGATCCGGGCCGTGGACGTGCTCCTGGCGCTCATCGGCGGCGTGGCCGCCCACATCAGCGTGAACTCGCTCAACGAGTACTTCGATTTCA
>JAJYJF010000042.1 GCA_021796375.1 Chloroflexota bacterium
GCCTTATTTTCAACCCGGTTCCCGGTGAAGAGGCAGCGCCAGGCCCAGTCCCCGTCCGGGGCGCTCAGCCCGATCCAGACCAGCCCCACCGGTTTGCCCGGCATCCCGCCTCCCGGCCCGGCGATCCCGCTGACCGAAAGCCCGATCTGGGCGCCGATGGCCTGGCGGGCGCCGCGCGCCATCTCCAAGACGGTTTCGCGGCTCACCGCGCCAAAGCGTTCGAGCGTCTCTCGATTTACGCCCAGCAGCCTTTCTTTGGCCGCATAGGCGTAGGCGGCTATACCGCCCAGAAAATACTCGGATGCGCCGGGTACATTGGTGATCCGGTCGCCGATCAGACCTCCTGTGCAGGATTCCGCCGTGGCGAGGGTCATCCCTTTGTCTAAGAGTAAGTTTCCAACGGTAACTTCCAGCGGCTCTTGCAATTTCCATCCCCAGGTCGATAAAGCTGCTTAATTATACCTGAGGCTGCCCGGGCGAGTTGGGGGAGGGTTCGATTTGGGACGGCTGTCTCGACCCGGTTTCAACTACACGCAGCCTTGACGGGCGTGATAGAATAGCCCGTATGGTGGAGATTTCGGCTCATCTTCAGGGGATCCTGGATACCCTGCCGACGCGGCCCGGCTGCTATATCATGAAGAATGAGGCCGGGAAGATCATTTACGTGGGCAAGGCGATCAATTTGCGCAACCGGGTGCGCTCGTACTTCCACTCGGGGAATGAAGACCCGAAAACCCGCCAGCTGGTGCGCAACATCGCCCACATCGAGTGGATCGTGGTGGGCTCAGAGCTCGAGGCGCTGATCCTCGAGATGAACCTGATCAAAAAGCACCGGCCGCATTTCAACATCCGCCTCAAGGATGACAAGCGCTACCCCTATATCAAAATCCACTGGGCGGACCCCTTCCCCAAGGTGACGGTGACGCGGCAGATGGTGGAGGACGGCTCGCGCTACTTCGGTCCGTATACCTCCGTCTGGGCGGTCCACCAGACGCTCGACGTCCTGCGGCGTATCTTCCCCTACCTGACCTGCGACCGCGAGATCACCGGGCTCGACCCGCGCCCGTGCCTCTACTACGATATCAAGCTGTGCAGCGGGCCGTGCATCGGCGCGGTCAACCGCGAGCAGTACCGCCAGATGATCGATGACCTGGCGCACTTTTTGGACGGCCAGACCGGGCCGATCGTCCAGCGCATGCGCGGCGAGATGGAAAAAGCGTCGGAGGAGCTGCGCTTCGAGCGCGCGGCTGCGCTGCGCGACCAGATCCAGGCGATCGACCGGGTGGTCGAGAAGCAGAAGGTCTTCTCCAGCGAAGCCTTTGATTCGGATGTCATCGCCATGGCGCGCGCCGACGGCGAGGCCTGCGTGCAGATCTTCTTCATCCGCGCGGGCAAGCTGATCGGCCGCGAGTATTTTGTCCTGGAAGGCGCGGAGGACGCCGCCGACAGCGAGGTCGTTTCCCAGTTCCTCGAGCAGTTCTACGCTGAAGCGGCCAGCATTCCGCCCCAGGTGATGCTGCCCAACGAGATCGAAGAAGCGCAGATCATCCAGGAGTGGCTGCACACCCGCCGCGGCGGGCAGAAGGTGGAGATCAGCGTGCCGCGGGAAGGCCTGCCGCGCGAGCTGGTCCAGATGGCCACCGAGAACGCAACCGAAACGCTCACCGCGCTGCGCACCCAGTGGCAGGCGGATACCAACCGGCAGAGCGAGGCGCTGGCCGAGCTGCAGGCCTCACTGGACCTCCCCGCCCCGCCCAACCGGATCGAATGCTACGATATTTCCAATACCCAGGGCACCGCCTCGGTCGGCTCGATGGTCGTCTTCGAGCAGGGCGTGCCGAGCAAGAAGCACTACCGCCACTTCAACATCCAGGCGGTCGACGGGCCGGACGATTTCGCCAGCATGGAAGAGGTGCTCACCCGGCGCTTCCGGCGCTGGCAGGCGGGTCAGGAAAAGGAAGATGCCCCGGGCGGAAAGCCGGACCAGTCCTTCTCCCTGCTGCCCGACCTGCTGATCGTCGACGGTGGGAAGGGGCAGCTGGGCCGGGCGGTCGCGGTGCTGGACCGGTTTAAGCTGACCGGCAAGGTGCCCGTGGTTGGGTTGGCGAAGCAACAGGAAGAGATTTTCTTCCCCAACCGGCCGGATTCGCTGCTGCTGCCGCGCCACTCGCAGGGACTGTACCTGATCCAGCGCATCCGCGATGAGGCGCACCGCTTCGCCATCACCGCGCACCGGAAGCGGCGCGGGAAGATCGGCCTGGCGTCCCGGCTGGACGCAATCCCCGGGATCGGCCCTGCGCGGCGCAAGGCGCTCTTGAAGGAGTTCGGCTCGATCGACGGCATCCAGCAGGCCAGCCTCGAGCAGCTCGTCGCGGTCCCCGGGATCCCTTCCAGCCTGGCGCAGGTAATCAAAGAGCAGCTGGAGTGAGGCAGGGAAGAGTGAATGGTGAATCGTGAATGGCAATTGGGAAGTGGGCGGCTGGGCGATTGGACAATCCGGTTTCGTGAATCGTGAGCTGCGATCAGGAAGGACGATTCACTTTTCACGATTCACAAATCACCTATGGTAGCGGAATTATTTAGACTTACTTTTGGAGGGTTCAATGCCGGTTAAAGGCGCCAGTACAAAAAAGAAAAGAAATTCTCTAACCCCGGAGCAGAGAAACCGCCGCATGCAGCAGATCATGTTCGGGGTGCTCGCCCTGATTTTGATCTCATCGATGATCATTTCCCTGGCGGTCATCCGGTAGCGCTTCTCTGGGCTGTTTTGGGAGACAGCCGGCCGGGCAGGCGCGCACCTGCCTGCCCCCGGATTTTGAGAGCTTATTTGGAACCGCGAACCGGGTATTTCGCCTGCTTTCCGCCGGAAAGCGGCGCCCAATCATATGGATCGAGAGGCTGGTCCGATCTGCCCAGCGAGGAGGCAATCATGGAGACGAGCTTGACCGGGGACGTCCTCGAGCGAAAAGGCTGCCCGCTGCATTACTGGACCGGCGGGCCGGAAGGGAAGCCGCTGGTCGTCTTTACCCACGGGGCGTGCGTCGACCACCACTCGTTTGATCCGATCATCCCGGCCGTCGTGGAGCGTTACCGGGTTCTGACCTGGGACGTGCGCAACCATGGCCTCTCCCAGCCGGGCGGCGAGCCGTTCAGCCTGCCGCTGGCCGTGGAAGACCTGCTGGCCCTGGTGGATCACCTGGGGGACGAACAGGCCGTCTTCGTCGGGCACTCGAACGGGACTTACATCTCCCAGGAGCTTGCTTTCCGCCACCCGGAACGCGTACGGGCGCTGGTGATCGCGGATGGGACCTGCATCACCTGGGCGCGCGGCGCCTTCGAAAACTGGCTCGTCCGCGTCTCTGGAGACCTGATGGCGCTCATGCCCTACGAGATGCTGAAGAAATCGGGTTTGCAGTGGGTCTCGAGGGACAAAGCCGTCCAGGACTATACCTACCGGGCCTATTCGCAGCTCACCAAGCAAAACTTTTTATTGAACTGGAATGGGATCACCCAGAGCCTGCACGCGGAGCCGGACTACCGCATCACCCAGCCCCTGCTGCTGGTGCACGGCGACGCGGACGCGATGGGCGATATCAAGAAAATCGCCCCCGCCTGGGCGGCGCGCGAGCCCAACTGCCAGTACGTGGTGATCCCGGGCGCGCGCCATTTCGCGGTGCTGGATAATCCCGAGTTTTTCACTTCCTGCCTTTTAGAATTCTTACAAAAATGGGCCCCCTGAGCACCCCTTCAACCCAAATCACGATGAAGGGGTATTGACGGGTCCATTTTGTGGATCGATCCAGAATCCATTTTCTCGCGAGGGGAAAAACCACCGCAGATCTCTAATCACTGTTCACGGTTTCTTGTCTTTTGGATTGAGATGGGGTACGCTTGTTCTATCCAATCCTTGAGGTGCCCATGAACGACCAGCGGCCGCGGATCCTTCTGGCTGACGATGAGAAAGCCATCACCTCGAACCTGGCCCCTTTCCTGGAGCGAGGCGGGTTCTCGGTGACGGTCGCCGCGGACGGGCAGGCTGCCCTGGACGGGATCGCCGCCCTCCACCCGGATCTGGTCATCCTGGACGTGCTCATGCCGCGCCTGGACGGCCGCGAGGTGCTGCGCCGCCTGCGCCGGGCGGGCAACTGGATCCCCGTGATCCTGCTGACCCAGGTGGGAGAAGCCGCCGAGCGCGCCCTGGCCCTGGAAGAGGGCGCGGACGATTATCTCAATAAGCCGTTCGACCCCTCGGAGCTGGTGGCGCGCATCCGCTCGGTGCTGCGGCGGGTCACGCCTGGCCAGCCTCCCCTGGCATCCGCGTGGCAGCTGGCCTGCCCGCCGGAGGCGCCCGGCCAGCCGGCCCTGGCGCTGGACCGGCGCTCCCGGCGCGTTTCACTGGATGGGAGAACCCTCGATCTGACCCCCAAGGCGGTGGCCCTGCTCGAGTACATGCTCACCCACCCGGGCGAGCTGCTCTCCCGCGAGCGCCTGCTGGACGCGGTGTGGGGCTGGGATTACCCGGCCGGGACGCGCACGGTCGACACCCGCATGGCCGAGCTGCGCCGCGCGCTGGGGGATGATCCCGCCCGCCCGCGCTTCATCGAGACCCTGCCCGGTGAGGGCTACCGTTTCGTCGCCCGGGTGGTCGCCGCATGAAGATCACCTGGCGCGACCTGCTCCTCGCGGCGCTCCCGGCTGCGCTGGCCGGGGTGGCGGCGACCGTTTTGCGCCTCTCCCTGGGGCGGCTGGCGGTGCTGCTGCTGCGGGCCGACATCGGCACGGCGCTCGTCCTGCTGGGCAGCTCTCTCAGCCTGTTCCTGCTGGTTTACCTGGGCGCCCGCCGGGCCGGGATCGCGCGCTCCCGGGCGGCGATCGAGCGGCACGACCGGGAGAGCGGGGAAGCCCGCCGGCGCTTCATCCACCGCCTGGACCACGAGCTGAAAAACCCACTCACCGCGCTGCGCGCCGCCCTGGCCAACCTCCAGCTGGCCCTTTCCGAATCCGACCGGGCCCAGCGGGTCGGGGACGTCCGCCTGCAGGCAGAGCGCATCGGCCGGCTGGTGGCGGATTTACGCAAGCTATCCGAGCTGGAAGAGCGGCCTATCGAGCAGCTGCCGGTCGATCTGCCCGGGCTGCTGGAGGAGGTCGTCGAGGCGGCGCGGTCGAACCCGGCTTACGCCGGGCGCGAGCTGCGGCTGGTGGTCTCGCAGGTGCCGTGGAAGCTGCCGCCCGCGGTGGGCGACCGCGACCTGCTGGCTCTGGCTTTTTACAACCTGGTGGAGAACGCGCTCAAGTTCACCAAAGCGCACGACCCGGTAGAGGTGCGCGCTTCGGAGGACGGCCGCGCTCTCATCGTCGAGGTGGCCGATCGCGGGCCGGGCATCCCGGCCGAGGACCAGCCGCGGATTTTTGAGGAGCTCTACCGGGGCGCCAACGCGCGCGGTTTTGAGGGCAGCGGCCTGGGGCTGTCGCTGGTGAGGATGATCGTCGCCCGCCACGCGGGGAGCGTGAGCGTGCGCAGCCGTCCCGGCCAGGGGACGGTGTTCACCGTGCGCCTCCCCTTCGATGCCCGCGATCGCGCCCCGGTTCCCGCCGCCGGATAAGGAATCTCGCTTTCTACCGATTCCTCCCGGCCCGCATAGGACAATGCGTTATTTCAAAATGGTTACACCCATGCAATACCCTTGTAACAGGCACGGGGTAACGTAAGATCGAGGAGGAAGCCCCGTGAGCCACAATCCCTTTAAATTTGTAGTGCTGATCCTGGCGATTGCCATCCTCCCCACCGGCTGCCAGGAGCTGACCTTGAACGTCGAGATCCCGCCCAGCTCTCCCACCGGCCGGCCCGCGCCCACGGCGCTGCCCTCGACCCGCCCGGCGCCGACCGTGACGCCTGCCGCCCCCACCCCGGTTTCGACCGCTCTCCCGGGCCGCCTCCAGCCGGGTTCGCCGGTGCAGCTCGCGGCCATCCACATGCTGGACGCGCAGCAGGGCTGGGGGATCGGCAACCGCGGGACGGGACGGCGCGACGCGATCCTGCGCACCGCCGACGGCGGCCTCACCTGGCGGGACGTCACCCCGCCGCTGCCGGAAAACCCCGCGGGCAGCACCCGCCAGGCGGCCGCGGCATTCACCGACGCGCAGCACGCCTGGGTCACCTACTTCAACCCGATCCCGAGCCCGATCGCTGCGCCCCCGGACGTCTGGTTTACGACCGACGGCGGCGCCAGCTGGGGATCCAGCCCGCTGGACGTGAGCGGGGTGCAGCTGGAATATTTAATCCCGGGCATCATCGGCTTCGCCGACGCGCAGAACGGCTGGCTGCTCGCCCACGTGGGGGCCGGGATGAGCCACGATTACGTGGCCATCTTCACCACAACGGACGGCGGGAAGAGCTGGAAGCGGGTGGTCGACCCGCAGGTGAACAACCTGCCGATGAGCTGCCGGAAGACCGGCCTGGTCTTCCTCTCCCCGCGGATCGGCTACCTGAGCGGCGACTGCATGGGGGTGACCTCGGGGATCTACCTCCTGCGTACGGCCGATAGTGGGGCGACCTGGCAGGACGTCAAGCTTCCCCCGCCCGCCGACCGCCCGGACCTGTTTACCGACCGGAACACAATCTGCGGGATCGACACGCTGTCGTCCCCGTCCGCCCAGGACTTGTATATCCCCGTGCGCTGCTCGTCGATTGGATCCAGCAGCGACGTCCGCCGCTGGCTGTACGCCAGCCATGACGGCGGGAGCACCTTCCAGGCCCTGTCGGTGCCCGCCCAGTACGGCAGTTTCCAATTCCTGAACCAGAGCACAGCCTGGCTGATCGGAGGCTTCACCCCGGACGCGACCCGCTTCACCCTGTTCATGACCGCAGACAGCGGAGCCGCCTGGAAAACGGTCTCCAACCTGGGATGGCAGGGCGAGCCGGACTTCGTCGACGGGCAGAGCGGCTGGGTGGTAGCGCTTTCCGGCAGCGCCGCAGCCCTGGTCCATACCGGCGACGGCGGGGCAACCTGGCAGGAGATCAAACCGCACGTCGCCGGGTCTTAACGCGATGAAGCTTGCGTTGCATCGATTGCATGTTCTTATCGCTCTCTCGCTTGGGCTGGCGCTCACCGCGGCCTGCCAGGGGCTGGGAAATTCCTCCCCCTCTCCCACGGCCGTCCCGGCGACCCAGGTCCTCACCGCGCCCCCCAGCGCCTCCCCCGCGGCGCCCGAGCCGCCGTCCCCTGCACCCACCGCTCCCATGTCCTCGGAGTCCCCTGCGCCCACCGCCCCAGCGGGCGGACCGGGCTTCCAGCAGGTGATCATGGCGAATGCGCAATCGGGCTGGGGGGTCTCGAGCGGGGCGGTCCTCCATACGGACGACGGCGGACTGGACTGGTTCGACGTCACCCCTCCGGCGTTTGCCAGCCCGAATGCGCCGATCTCCAACCGGATCTTCGCCCTCGGACCCCAGGCGGCCTGGATGCTCTTCCCCGACCCCAAGGGCTCGGATCACGGCACGCTGATGGCCACCTCGGATGGCGGCGCGAGCTGGACGCCATCGCCGGCGCCCTTCGCGAACGCCTGGCTGCAGTTTCTGGACGCGAAGCTGGGCTTCGCCCTGGCGGAACGCGGCGCCGCGGCAGGATCGGAGGCTGTGGACCTTTACCGCTCGTTGGACGGCGGCCGCACCTGGCAGGAGCTCGCCTCCGCCGGCTTGAACTCCGCCAACGATCCGCAGGCGCTGCCTTTCGGCGGGGATAAAACCGGGGTGGGCTTCCTGGACGAGAACACCGGCTGGGTCAGCGGCGAAACGCCGGTTTCGGGCTATTTCTACCTTTATGAAACCCGCGACGCGGGTAAAACCTGGCAGTCCGTAGATGCCAGCCTGCCGCGCCCGGCCGGGGTTTCGGCTGAAAGCATGTTTACCACCTACCCGCCGCGCTTCTTTGGCCAGAACGGCGTCCTGCCGGCCATGATCTCCGGGGCCGGGCCGGGCCGCTTCCAGTGGACCTTCTTCACCACCCCCGACGGCGGGAAGACCTGGCGGGCCGGCGCGCCTGCCCCGTCGGGCGGTTCCTACGCGCTGAGCTCCGCGCGGCAGATCACCGTATGGGATGGGGGCGGGGCGCTGTACGCCACCTCCGACGGCGGGCAGACCTGGCAGGCGGTCCATCCGGACCTGCGCCTGGGCAGCGGCAGCCTGGCCGCGATCAGCTTTCCCGATCCGCAGGATGGTTGGGCAGTCACTTCCCAGGATTCCGGCGGGGCGCTGTACCGGACGGCGGACGGCGGCCAGACCTGGAAAAATGTGGCGGCGACCGTGTCCAAATTGGCCCGCAAGATGGACTGCGGCGGGGCGGCTTCAATGCCTGCCGGGCAGATCCTGGCGGTGGCGGCCCAGGCGGGTTCCATCGCGGTCCTGGAATCGCGCTACACCCAGGCCGGCTCATGCCTGGTGGTGGACCGCTCGAGCGACCTCGGCCGCACTTGGCAGGCGGCACCGCTCCCCGGGAGCGGCCAGCCAGCGGGCGCCGATCTCGGGCCGGGATGGGCGAGCAGCCTGGTTTTTACCAGCCCGAGTGCCGGCTGGGCCTTCGACCCCGGGCTGTACCGGACGCTGGACGGCGGCGCCACCTGGCAGGCGGTCCCGGCCGGGGAGCAGGTGGTCGGCATATCTGCCGGCCCAGCAGGCGGTGGAAATGCCTGGGCTCTCGGCCGCACCTGCCGGGATGAGGCTCACTGCACCTACCAGCTGCTTCAGCTTAGCGCCGGCGGCGCGGCGCCCGCTGCCCTTTCCGGACCCGGCCCGCTGGATGCCGGGAGGGAGTATGCTTTCGTGGGGGATGGAGCGGGCAGCGCCTACGTCCTGGCGGGGGACCCGGCCGCGCAGGAGAGGCCGCAGAGCGCGGTTTGGAAAACGACCCGCGGCTACCCGGCCTGGCAAAAAACGACCGCTCCCTGCACCCTGACCGGCAGCCTGGCCCTGGGAGCAGGCGGAAAGCTCTGGCTGCTTTGCGGCGGGGAGCCCGGCGCGGGCAACCAGGGCAAGGAATTCTACGCGTCGCAGGATGGGGGTGCGAGCTGGCAGAAGCTGGCCTGGACGAGTGAGCCCGGCGGCCTGGACCCCAGGACCGCCCAGCTGCCCACCTATGGATACACCGGCGACCTGATCACCCTCCCGGGCGGGGAGCTGCTCACCGCGTTCGGCCGCTCGACGCTTTACCGCAGCGCCGACGGCGGTGTCCACTGGACCGAAGCCATCCCGGTGGACCAGGCGAACCCGGGCGGCAGCAGCTGGAGCCTGGCGGCCGGCGCCGGGCCTCTCGAGACCTGGGCGGCGGCGGGGACCAGCCTGTTCCACACGGCGGACGGCGGCAAAACCTGGACGGCCGAGAATGCGCCCTGAGCGCCCGAGCCTCTCGCGGGACGATAGACCGGAGGGCGACTGCGCGCGCTTCAATACCCAGCTTCTCCCCCTGCAGGACCGCCTGTACACCCTGGCCGTCCTCCTGCTGGGGGATGCGCCAGGCGCTGCGGCCGCAGTCGATCAGGCCTGCCGTGAGGCTTTTTCAGCCGGCTGCCCGGAGGAGGGGGCAGCCTTCCGCGAGGCGCTGTTTGCCTGCCTGGTGCGGGCCTGCCGGGCGCGGAGGCCGGGCGCCCTGTTAAGCCAACCGGGCGGGCGAGGTTTAGATCCGGGCGAGTGCCTGGCTAGGCTGCCGTTTGAGCTGCGCGCCGTGGTCGCTCTGGTGGACCGCGAAGGGTTTTCTTACGCCGAAACCGCGCGCATCCTGCGCTGCGGCCGGCGCGCGGTGCTGCAGAGGCTGGCTTCCGCCCGCCGGGCGCTGATCCCGATGATGGGCGTTTAAACCAGATCATCAGCCTCATCGACCAGAACACCCGCGGCACCCTCCATCAGGTGGACCGGCTGCATTGATTCTGCGACGAGGCGGACTCGGTTTCAACACCCGCACTCAGCCGGAGGCGGGAGCCTGAGACGCGCCGTTAACCCGGCTCCTGCTGGAGGGGATCGTCCTTTGCGCGGTTATTGTCGACCGGGGGGATGAATTGGCGGGGGATTACTCGACTTAGCTGCCCAGTCCGGCGCGGAGCGCCAGCAGCGCGGCCTGGGTGCGGTCGGTGACCTCA
>JAJYJF010000043.1 GCA_021796375.1 Chloroflexota bacterium
CGGAGACGATCGCCGTCTCCGGGGGCAAGCCGGTGACGGTCACCGTCCGCTCCACGCGCCACGGCCCGGTGATCTCCGATTCCTACGGGCCGCTGATGGATCAGGGCGACCCGGCGGATAAAACCTTTGTCCCCTACCGGCAGCGGACCGGCCTGCAGCTCCCCGATCAATATGTGATCGCCCTCAAGTGGACGGCGCTCTCGCCCTCCACGCCGTTCAAAGCCGTCTGGGGCTTCGACAAGGCGCAGAACTGGGACGATTTCCGTGCCGCGGCCAGCAACTTTCACGTCCCGGCGCAGAACCTGGTCTATGCCGACACCGCCGGGAACATCGGCTACCAGATGCCGGGCGACGTGCCGATCCGCGCCCACGGCGACGGCCGCTATCCGGTCCCCGGCTGGACGGACGAGTACGAGTGGACGGGCTTCATCCCCTTCGACCAGCTGCCCTACACGTTCAACCCCGCCCAGGGCTACATTGTGACCGCGAACAACCAGATCCCGCCCGCCGGCTACCCGTACTTTCTGACCACGGACTGGGATTACGGCTTCCGCGCCAACCGGATCGTGAACATGATCCAATCCGCGCCCGGCAAGATCGATATCGCGGCCATCCAGAAGATTCAAGGCGACAAGTACGACGCCAACGGGCCGGTCTTCGTCCCGCTACTGGCGAAGGCGGAGGCGGCGAGCTCGGGTGAGGAGGGAGCGGCGAGCCCGACCGAGGCTGCCGCGCTGGACCTGCTGAACCGGTGGGATTTTCAGGCCGCCGCCGATTCTCCCGCCGCGGCCGTCTTCGAGGCTTTCTGGCGGCGCCTGCTGCAGGATACGTTCAATGACGAGCTGCCCGACCACTACAAGGTCGACGGCGGCTCGCGCTGGAACGAGGTGATGCGCGAGCTCCCCGCCAACAGCCCCTGGTGGGACGATAAAACCACGAAAGACGTGGTCGAAACCCGGGATGACATCCTCAGGCGCGCTTTTTCCGAGGCCGTCAAGGAGCTCTCCTCAGCGTACGGCAGCGATCCCTCCAAATGGAGCTGGGGTACGATGCACGCGGCCACCTTCCGCAACCAGACCCTGGGCGAATCCGGCGTGGGGCTGATCGAAGCCCTGTTCAACCGCGGGCCCTTCCCGGTCGGCGGGAGTGAAGCCGTCGTCGACGCCACCGGCTGGTCGGTGAGGGACGGCTACGAGACCAACTGGCTGCCCTCCATGCGCATGATCGTCGATATGAGCAACCTCAACCAGTCGCTCACGGTGCACACCACCGGCCAGTCGGGGCATGCCTTCAACCAGCATTACGCGGATATGATCCCGCTGTGGGTGAACCTGCAGTACTACCCGATGTGGTGGGATCCGGCTTCGGTCGCGAAGGACGCCGAGGCGCGCCTGACGCTCGCGCCGTAGGCTCGAGCGAGACGCAGGAGATCCGCCAGCGAACGATCTGTTTGCTGGCGGATTTGTTATGGGGCGGAGGCGAGCCCTCCATCCTCGACCCGGCCGGGGGGAGCATCCCAGGTTAGCGGTTTCCGGTTTGCTTGCATCTGCCTGTATAATAAGTAGTGCTGCGGGGGGACTGTTCCAGAGATCCAGGGAGAGCTCAAATTTAATGGTATCTACATGGCATTTATTCAAACCTTAGTCAATTTTGCACTCCACCTGAACACGCAGCTTCCCATCATCATCAACTCCGCCGGCTTATGGACCTACCTGATCCTGTTCGCCTTCATCTTCATTGAGACCGGGCTGGTGATCCTGCCCTTTTTACCGGGCGACTCGCTGCTCTTCACCGCCGGGGGGATCGCCGCGCTGCACGGCTCGCTGCTCGACCCATGGCTGGTCTACGCGGTGATGGCTTCAGCCGCCGTGCTGGGGGATACGAACAACTACTGGATCGGCCGCTTCCTGGGGAGCCGGGTCTATACCGGCCGCTACCGCTGGGTCCGCCTGGATTACCTGGACCGGACCCAGGAGTTCTACCGCCGCCACGGGCGGAAGACGATCCTGCTGGCGCGCTTCATCCCCATCATCCGCTCGTTCGCCCCATTCGTCGCCGGGGTAGGCCGCATGACTTACCGCCATTTCATTCAGTTTAATATCCTGGGTGGGCTGTTATGGTCGGCGCTGCTGATCGGTCTGGGTTATTTCTTCGGCAACCTGCCGGTGGTCAGCAGCCATTTTTCGCTGTTCGTGGCCGGGATCATCGTGATCTCCACGATCCCGGTGGCCTACGAGGTGATCAAAAGCCGGGTCAAAAAGCCTCGCCCGGCCAGGACGGATTCGATGTCCGACTAACGGCCGGGGCGCCGCGCGGGTGGCCCGCTGCGCCATCCGCCTCACCCGGAGCGCGCCCATACCGTCCCGGTGTCCTGCCACGAGGGGGCGAGGACGACATGCCAATCTATATGTCATCCTGAACCGGGCGGTCGCGTTCTCGCGAAGCGGACCGACCGTGTGACCCTGGCGCCTGCGCGGGCCCTCACCGGGTACCCTTTCAGGATGCGCCGTCAGGGCAGGTGAGGATCTGGTTATGTCGATGAAATCCGGAGGGCGTTCCCCTGCCAGGCGACGGACTCGACCGGGTGCGGTTCGCCGAGCAGGCGCGGCAGCAAGGCCTCCAGCTGAGAGCTCTCGCCGCTGGTATAAAACCCAACCGCCCCGGGCGCGCCGGAAGGGTTGAGCAGCCCGCGCGCCGCGAGCAGCCTGCCCGCCTGGCGGGCGACGGCCGGCGCCGGGTCGATCACCCGCACCCCCGACCCGGCGATGCGCTGGATGGCGGGGATGGCGAACGGGAAGTGCGTGCAGCCCATCACCAGCGTATCCACCCCCCGCTCCAGCATGGGCTCCAGGGCCCGCTCGAGGATCCGGCGCGTCCGCTCCGAATCGAGCTCCCCGGCCTCGATCTGCCCGACCAGCCCCGGGCAGGTGGCCTGCAGCACGGTGACCCCGCGGGCGAAGCGCTCCACCACCGAGGCGTAAAGCTCTCCCTGGAAGGTCGCCGGGGTGGCCAGCACCCCGACCACGCCGCTGCGGGTGGTCTCCGCGGCGGGCTTGACGGCCGGCTCCATGCCGACGAACGGGATTTCGGGGTAGCGCTGGCGCAGCCAGTGCAGCGCCGCGGCCGAGGCCGTATTGCAGGCGACCGCGATGAGCTTCGCGCCGCGCGCGATCAGGAAGCGGGTGATTTCCCCGGAGAAGGCGCGCACCTCTTCCAGGGAGCGCGAGCCGTAGGGGACGTGCGCCTGGTCCGCCAGGTAGATCACGTCCTCGTGCGGCAGCTCGGCCCGCAGCGCGCGCAGCACCGAGAGCCCGCCGACGCCCGAATCAAAAACGCCCAGGGGAGAAGTGGTGTCCATCGAATCGCTGGATGAAGCCGGAGGGCGGTGAGGGAGGGGCGCAGCTAGCGCGCTTTTCGATCTCTCGCCGCCCGGATGAAAGCCTGGAAGATCTTCTGGTGGATGGGCTCGCCGGGCAGCCACTCCGGGTGCCACTGGACGGCGATCCCGAACGGGTGTCCGGGCAGCTCCAGCCCCTCAATGATACCATCGCTGGCCCGCGCGCTGACGACGAGCGTGGCGGCGATCTCGCGGGCGGATTGGTGATGGTAGCTGTTGGCCGGCAGGGTCTGCTGGCCGAGGATCTCCGCCAGGCAGGTGCCCGGCTCGACGGCGACGCTGTGGGCGATCTGGCTGCGCGGCTCGTTTTTCAGGTGACTGTGGCGCACGGCTCCCGGCACCTGGTCGGCGATATCCGTGAAGAGGCTGCCCCCCAGGGCCACGTTCACCACCTGGCAGCCGCGGCAGATCCCCAGGAAAGGCGTCCCGGAATCGACTGCCCAGCGGGTCAGGGCAAATTCCAGCTCGTCGCGCGCCGGGTCAACGCCGTAGACACGCGGGTGCGATTCGCCGCCGAAGCGGGCCGGGTCGATATCCGCCCCGCCGGTGAGCAGGAGCCCATCCAGCAGGCGCTCGACCTCCGCCAGGGGCCCGCTCGCCAGCCCGACGGGCAGCAGGATGGGGGCTCCCCCCGCGCGCAGGATCGCCTGGATGTAGGCCTCGGTGACCCGCACCCAGGGCTCGCGCTCGCCGTCGGTATTCCGGCCGGTGGTGATGCCGATGATGGGAGCATCCACGATTGCTTTCCTCCGGTTCAATTCTCCCTAATAACCAAAAGGGTGCAACCCGGAATCTTGAGCTGCACCCTGGCCAGGGATGGCGCCACCCAGAACTAGGAAAATTTCTGCTTGAGGCGGGCGCTCTTTCCGGTGCGGCCGCGCAGGTAGTACAGCCGGGCGCGGCGGACGATGTTGTGCCGCTCGACCACGACCTTTTCGATCCGCGGGCTGCGGGTCAGGAAGGTGCGCTCCACGCCGATGCCGTTCGAGGCAATGCGGCGGACGGTAAAGGTCTGGTCGTTGCCGCTCTTGCGCACGTACAGGACCGTACCTTTAAACTCCTGGATGCGCTCGCGGTTGCCTTCGCGAATCTTCACGTGGACGCTGACGGCGTCTCCGGGTCGGAGGGCTGGGATTTCTGGGTTGACGGGAGCCTCTACGGCTTTCATCAATTCGCTCATCGGGGTTTATCCTTACACTGGTTTTCGCAAAATCGCCATTCAAACACACAAAATCGCCGTTTGCGGCGCGAAGCCAGATTATAACACGCATTTCGGGCTCCGCAAAGAGAAAATGCGGAAAAACCCTGCTCCGCCTTGCGGCCCGGTGCCTTCCAAATTTGATCTTTATAGTGTATTTATTATGTTATTACTGCGATTCTGGTTTACAATATCTGTAAGGCTCGATCGGAGGAATTTTGGGGGATAGGTTTGGATGGGGAAAAGTGAAACGTCTTCCCGGTAACGGGGGAAAGAAAGAGCTTTTCGCGCGGTTCAATCCATCAGGTTTAGGGGCCGGCCGCCCGCAACGGTCCCCGGGCGGGCTGATCGCCGCCGCGGGAGCCGTTTGCCTGGCGCTGTGCCTGGCCGCCTGCACGGTGGTGCCCATCGACCAGGCGGAGAGCAATTCCGCGAACGGCCAATCCGGGAGCTTCAACGCCAACGCCTATGCCGCTTCGATCTGGGCCAGCAAAGTTGTCCCAACGGTGACCGGGAAAGCCGTCGATCTGACCACCCTGATCCCCGCCATGCAGAAAGATCCCCAGTCCGCGAGTAAGAAATACGGCCTTCAAACGAACGGCGTATACAACTACATCGTCAAAGGCCAGGGAAAGGTTACTAAAGTGGATACCAGCTCCCCGATCGGCGTGGCGACGGTGGATCTGGGCTCGGGGCTGCCCCCGGTGACGATCCAGGTTGGGCCGCTCATCCTCGATGAATCGCTGCGCGATGCCGTGGGGTTTATCTCTTTCGACCAGTTTACCAACCAGATCCAGTACGGCGCGGTATCACAGGCGTTGAATACCCTGGCGGTAAAGGATGCCCTTGGGAATACCAACCCCACGACGCTCCAGGGAAAAACGATCTCTTTCTACGGGACGTTTTCCTTCACGGATCTCCAGCACATCAAGATTACCCCGGTCAAACTGGACGTAAAAGGTTGAGGCATGACCGAGGTAGATCGACAAGAAAATAAGGACCCGGAGCCTGCCGCCATCCGTGAAGAGGTCATCTTGCGGGCGGAAGATATCACCAAAGTGTTCCCCGGGACGGTTGCGCTGAACCACGTGGATTTCAACGTCTACCGCGGGAAGGTCAACGTCCTGATCGGCGAAAACGGGGCCGGGAAATCTACCCTGATGAAAATCATCGCCGGGGTGGAGGCGCCGACCAGCGGGAGACTGATCCTGGACGGGGAGGGCATCACCATCCGCTCGCCGAACGAGGCTGCCGGCTATAAGATCGGGATTATTTACCAGGAGATCGACCTTTTCCCCAACCTGAGCGTCACGGAAAATATTTTTATGGCCCGCGAGAAGACCCGAAATGGGGTGGTGATCGATCGCTCGGGGGAAGAAAGCATCACGCGGGATTTGATCCGGCGGCTGGAGCAAAACATCGATCCGAACACCCTGGTCGGGAACCTGCGCCTGGGGCAGCAGCAGATCGTCGAGATCGCCAGGGCCCTGTACGGGGAGGTGCGCGTGCTGATCATGGACGAACCCACCTCCGCGCTCAGCAATGCCGAGGTGGATATCCTCTTCCGCGTGATTAAAGAGCTGAAAGCCCAGGGCGTTTCGATCATCTATATTTCTCATAAGATGGATGAGCTGCTCAGAATTGGCGATACCGTCACGATCCTGCGCGACGGCCGCCTGATGGCCGAAGCCCAGGTGAAGAACATCGACGTCGAATGGATCGTCGAAAAGATGGTCGGGAGAAACCTGACGGCAGCCGCGGAGGCGCACCAGACCGAGACGCAGGAGGAGATCTTGAGGGTCGAGGAGATGACCCTGCCGAAGGTTGGCGGCGGGTATCTGCTCAGTGGGGTATCGTTGCGCCTGAACCGCGGCGAGATCCTCGGCATCTACGGCCTGCTGGGGGCGGGGAGGACGGAGCTGCTGGAATCGATCATGGGGCTGCGTCCTGCATCGAGCGGCAGGGTTTTCATCCAGGGGCGCCCGGCCCGGGGGGCCTCCGTTGGAGACCGGATCGGCCAGGGGATCGTCCTGATCCCCGAAGACCGCAATACCGAAGGCATCATCCCGACGATGAGCGTCAGCGACAATATGGTTCTCTCCAGCCTGTCGCGCTATTTAGACAAGATCTTCCTGTCCAAGCAGAAAGAGAAGGAAGGTGTCAGCCAAATGATCCGCAGCCTGTCTTTGAAGGTCGCCACCCCTGAGGAGATTGTCACCGCGCTCTCCGGCGGCAACCAGCAAAAGGTGGTGGTTGCGCGGGGGTTGATGACCCGCCCCAAGGTGCTCCTGATGGACGAACCGACCCGGGGAATCGACATCGGCGCGAAAGCCGAGATGTTTGAGATTATGAGCCAGCTGGCCGGTCAGGGCCTGGGAATTGTGTTTGTCTCCTCCGAGCTGGACGAGGTGCTCGCCATGTCGGACCATATCCTGGTGCTTTCGAAAGGGCGGATCACCGCGGAGTTCAACCGGGGTGAAGCCACGGAAGCCAGACTGGTATCCGCCGCCTCCGGCCGGAGCGACACCCAGCCCAATAATCCGGGGGAGCCGCGATGAGCCAGGCTGAAGCCCCCTCCACGTCCAAGCAGAAGAAGAGCTTTGGGCTTGAGATTCAGGATCTGGTCCTGAGGCTGCGCGCCTACATCGCCTTGATCATCCTGGTAATCATCTTTTCGATCTTGTCGCCTGTATTCCTCTCCCTCACCAGCATCCTCATCATGATCGATCACATCGCCATTAACGCGATCATGGCCATCGGCATGACCTTTGTCATCGTCGCGGCCGGGATCGACCTTTCTGTCGGGTCGATTGCCGGGCTGGTCGCGATGATCGCGGGCGGGATGATCGACGAGGGGGTTGTGATCCATCCGCTGGGCGTGGTCATCTATTTCCATATCTGGTCGCTCATCCTGGTCTGCCTGGCCTTTGGCATCCTCTTCGGCGCGATCAACGGTATCATCATCACCCGCTTCAACGTCGCCCCCTTCATCGCAACCCTGGGGATGCTCTACGTGGGGAGAGGGTTTGCCCTGCTCCGCTCGGGCGGCAATACCTTTCCGAACCTGGTCGGGAACCCGGCCTACGGCAACACCGGGTTTCCCGTCCTGGGCGACGGGACCTTGCTTTCAATCCCACTGCCCATCTGGATTATGGTGGTGTTTGCCCTGGTCGCCGGTTTCATCGCGGCGCGCACGCCGTTTGGACGGCGCGTCTACGCGGTGGGCGGGAACGTGCGCGCGGCGCGGTACTCCGGCGTCCCGGTCAAGCGGGTCACCCTGCTGGTCTATGTGATTTCCGGGTTCTGCGCCGCGATGGCCGGGCTGATTATTGCTTCGGAGCTGCAGGCTGCCCAGCCCTCCATCGGCACCTCCTACGAACTGAATGCCATCGCGGCGACGGTTTTGGGGGGAACGTCCTTGTTTGGTGGGAAAGGGACGGTCGGCGGCGCGGTCATCGGGGCGTTTGTCATCGGGGTCCTCTCCGATGGCATGGTCTTAATCGGCGTGCCGGATTTCTGGCAGACCATCATCCGCGGGGCCGTGATCGTCCTGGCGGTGGTGATCGACCAGCTCCAGGAGCGCATTCAAGCCCGGGCCGCCTTGCAGCGGGCTTGAACAAAGGAAGGAGGGGCTTTCAGCAGAGTTCAAGAACAATATAGGTAAAAAGCTTATCCGTAGACCGCCTAGAGCGGTGCAGATCGATTGTTCGTTTACTAGGTTGTCAGTGAAGTTAGGAGGAAAAATGGTTCGTCGCTCAAGTTTGAAAATCTGGGGCCTGGTGGCCGCGGCAGCCGTGCTGCTTTCAGCCTGCTCCGCGTCATCTACCCCGACCCCAACCGTGGCAGCGCCGGCAGCCGCCACCACGGCGCCCACAGTGGCTGCCACCACCGCGGCGACTTCTGCGCCAACAACGGCAGCAGCCACCACACTTCCTACCCTCGCGAGCACCGTCCCAGCGACGGCCGCCGCGACGGCCGCCAGCACGTCTGCAGCGAGTGGAGCCGCCCCGAACGGGAAGACAATCGCGATCATGACCCCGGCTTACAGCAACGTCTTCTTCAAGGCTGAAGCGGATGCGGCGACGGCCGAAGCGAAAAAGCTGGGTTACAACACGCTGGTCCTGGTCCATAACGACGACGTCAACCTTCAAAATCAACAGATCGATACCGCCATCGCCGACAAAGTAGCCGCCATTACCCTGGATAACGCCGACGCCAACGCCTCGATCGCCGCGGTCCAGAAGGCGAAAAACGCCGGGATCCCGGTGTTCCTGTTCGACCGCGAGATCAACCAGACCGGCATCGCGATGGCCCAGATCGTATCGGATAACTACCAGGGCGCAGTCACCGGGGCCACCGAGTTCGCCAAGCTGATGGGCGACACGGGCAATTACGTCGAGCTGTACGGCCTTCCCTCCGATAACAACGCCAAAATCCGCTCCCAGGGCTATCACTCCGTTTTAGACGCCATCCCTGGGCTGCACATGGTCCAGCAGCAGGTAGCCAACTGGGATCAGACCACAGCTTATACCGACATGCAGACCATCCTTCAGGCACACCCGGATATCAAGGGCGTGATCAGCGGGAATGACACCATGGCGCTGGGCGCAGAAGCCGCACTCAAGGCAGCCGGCAAGACCAGCGTGATCGTGGGCGGTTTCGACGGCAGCCCAGACGTGCTGGCCTCGATCAAGCAGGGTGGGATCAAGTACACCGTGCTGCAGCAGGCCACCAAACTGGCTCAGATGGCCGTTGATGAGGCCGACCAGTACATCAGAACCGGCAAGGCGCCTGCCACCGAGAAGCAGACGGTCCCCTGCCTGCTGGTGACCCCGGATAACGTGGACACCTTTGGGACGTTCGGACTGAAGTAACCCGGGCAGAATTTGAGCTTGCCGCAAGAAAAAGGGGGTCCCCGACTTTCGGGGACCCCCTGCGGTTGCGCTTCAGCCCGGGTCAGGATTCGCGCAGGACCTCGTAGAAGACCGATCCGCCGTGCTGCTCCCCGGGCGGGACGAACTTGAGCCCCGATTCCTGCGCAAAGCCCCGGTCGTGCAGGTTGTGCGCGTCCGTCGAGCAGGTCTGGTTTTCCAGGCAAAAATAGGGCTGCCCGGGCGGGGTGTAAAGCACCAGGTGGGAAAAATCCGGGCTGGCCGCCATTTGGATTGCCAGCCCCGGGTAGCTCACCCGCGCGTACTTCCCTTCCGGGATCCCGGTAAAAACGTGATCCAGGTCGAGCTGGTTCACACCCGCGCCCTGGCTCAGGTCGAAGACCGTCCCCTCCACCGGGATCAGCCGGCCGGTGGGCAGCAGGTCGGGGGTGGCTTCCATCACGGAGCGCGCCGGCAGCGCGACCCGCGCGCCCTCGGCGCCGGCGAGCT
>JAJYJF010000044.1 GCA_021796375.1 Chloroflexota bacterium
TCGAGATCCGCTCGCCCGCCGAGCGGGTCGGCAGCCTCTCGGGCGGCGAGCGCCAGTCGATCGCGATCGGCCGCGGGGTGCATTTCGGCGCCAAGGTGCTGATCCTGGACGAGCCCACCTCGGCCCTATCCGTCGCCGAAACCCGCAAGGTTCTCACCTACATTAACAACGCCAGGGACCGCGGCCTGGGGGTGATCTTCATCACCCACAACGTTGGCCACGTGTACATGGTGGCGGACAGCTACACCATCATCCGCCACGGGAAGCACGTCGGCACCTACCGCAAGGGCGAGCTCTCTCAGGACGATATTGCCAACCTGATTACCGGCGAGCGCGAATCATGAGCCCCATAAAATACACCCGCAGCAACCTGATCGTTCACCCGCACACCTCCGCCGACCCGGACCTGATCACCCAGGTGCTCCCCGAACAGGCCGGCTGGCAGAAAGTGCATTTCCAGGCCCGGCAGCTGGCGGCCGGCCGGCGCTGGTCCTTCCGCCCCGGCGCCTTCGAGATGGCGCTCGTCCCGCTTTCCGGTGGGGTAAGGGTGCGTTCGAACCGCGGCGAATGGCCGCGCGTCGGCCGGCGGGCCTCGGTATTCGCCGGGCTGCCCGAGGCGCTCTACCTGCCCGGGGATTCGTCCCTGGAGGTAGAAGCGCTCGAAGACGCCCAGTTCGCCCTGGCCTGGGCTCCCGCCGAGCGCGACCATCCCGCCCGCCTGGTGGCGCAGGACCAGGTCACGGTCGAGCTGCGCGGCGGGGACAACTTCTCGCGCCACATCAACGGCATCCTCCGCCCGGGCTTCGACTGCGATGCCCTGGTTGTGGTCGAGGTCTACACCCCTGGCGGCAACTGGTCCAGCTACCCGCCCCACAAGCACGACGTCCACCGGACGGACGCTTCCGGCGCGCTGGTCGAAGCCGACCTGGAGGAGATCTACTACTACAAGATCGATCCGCCCGCCGGGTTCGCCATCCAGCGCGTCTATACCGGGGAGGGATCGCCCCTCCAGCAGGCCGGGATGGGGTTCGACGAGCTGCTCCTGGTGGGCAGCGACGATCTGGTGATCGTGCCGGAAGGCTACCACCCGGTGGTCAGCGCCCCCGGCTACACCAGCTACTACCTCAACGTCCTCTCCGGCAGCGCCCAGGCGCTGACCGCCGCCGACGACCCGGCCCACAGCTGGGTGAAGGGCAGCTACCGCTCCCGCGACTCGCGCGTGCCCGTCTACCCGGTGGACCCGGAGCAAATCATCTGATTGGAGATTGAATATTGGTGATGGATGATCGAAAACCCGGCTCTCCAATCTGAAATCAGCGATCTCCAATCTAAAACTCTGGAGGTTTTATGAAGACTGTTCGCCTGACCATGGCGCAGGCCATCATCCGCTACCTTAAAAACCAATCCGTCGAGCGCGATGGGCAGCAGAACCCCTTTTTCGCCGGCGTGTGGGGCATCCTCGGTCACGGCAATGTGGCGGGCATCGGCCAGGCCTTGCAGCAGACCCCCGATTTCCGCTTCTACCCGGCGCGCAACGAGCAGGCCATGGTGCACCTAGCCTCCGGCTTCGCCAAGATGAGCAACCGCAAGCGGGCTTTCGCCTGCACCAGCTCGATCGGACCGGGGGCCACCAATATGATCACCGGCGCGGCGGTGGCCACCATCAACCACCTGCCGGTGCTGCTCCTGCCCGGGGATATCTTCGCCCGCCGCAACGTCGCCCCGGTGCTCCAGCAGCTCGAGTCGCCCGCCAGCCAGGATATCTCCGTCAACGACTGTTTCAAGCCCGTTTCGCGCTACTGGGACCGCCTCTCGCGGCCCGAGCAGGCGCTCACCAGCCTGCCGGAGGCCCTGCGCGTGCTGACCTCCCCGGTCGAGACCGGCGCGGTCGTCCTGGCGCTGCCGCAAGACGTGCAGGTCGAGGCCTACGATTACCCGGAAGCCTTCTTCGAGCCGCGCACCTGGCACATCCGGCGGACGCCGGCCGACCCCGAGATCCTGGCCCGCTCCGTCGAGTGGATCCGCCAGGCCCGCGCCCCGCTGATCGTGGCGGGCGGCGGCGTCCATTACTCCGAGGCCGAGGCCGCGCTGGCGCGCTTTGCCAGCCTGACCGGCATCCCGGTGGCGGAGACGATGGCCGGGAAGGGCTCGCTCGCCTGCGATCACCCCCAATCGGTGGGGGCCGTCGGCGCCACCGGGAACCTGGCCGCCAACTCCCTGGCCGCCCGGGCGGACCTGGTGATCGGCATCGGCACGCGCTACTCGGATTTCACCACCGCTTCGAAGACCGCCTTCCAGAACCCGGAGGTGCGCTTCCTCAACCTGAACGCAGCCGAGTTCGACGCGTCCAAACACTCCGCGCTGCCGGTGGTCGCCGATGCCCGCCTGGTCCTCGAGGCCTGGGCCGGCGCCCTGCAGGGATACAGCGTCCCACCCGCCTACGCCGCCGAGATCGCCCGCCTGCGCGCCGGGTGGGACCAGGAGGTGGAGCGGCTCTACCACCTGGGGACCGCCGGGCGGCCGGCGCAGTCCGAGGTGATCGGCGCGCTGAACGAGTTCCTGCGCCCGGAAGATGTGCTCGTCAACGCCGCCGGCTCCGCCCCCGGCGACCTGCACAAGCTGTGGCGCGCCCGCGATCCGAAAAACTTCCACCTGGAGTACGGCTACTCCTGCATGGGCTACGAGATCCCCGCCTCGATGGGGATCAAGCTGGCCGCGCCCGAGCGCGAGGTCTACGCGCTGGTCGGCGACGGCACCTACCTGATGATGCCCTCCGAGATCGTCACCAGCATCCAGGAAGGGATCAAGATCAACATCGTCCTGGTCGAGAACCACGGCTACGCTTCGATCGGCTCCCTGAGCCGCTCGCTCGGCTCGGGCGGGTTCGGCACGGTCTACCGAGAGCGCGGCAGCGCGAGCGGCCAGCTGGACGGCGAGTACCTGCCGCTGGATTTCGTCTCCAGCGCCCGGGGTCTGGGCGCGGTGACCTTCGAGGCCAGCAGCCTGGAGGAGTTCAAAACCGCCCTGGAACAGGCGCGCCAGGCGCCGCGCACCGCGGTGGTGGTGGTGCACACCGATACCAGCCAGAAAGTGCCCGGCTACGCCTCCTGGTGGGACGTGGCCGTGGCGGAGGTCTCCGAGAGCGAGGAGGTGCGGCAGGCGCGCGCTGAGTACGAGGAAGCGCTCAAAAAGGAGCGCTATTTCTAAGCCGGATCCGCCGCGTGCGCTCAGCCTTTGGATGCAGAGATCCGGGCGCCCGCGGCAGGTGGGACGAGGTCATTCCACGTTATTTTCATCCGTTTACCAGACGAAGGAGGTACGATGGGCAAGATCCAGGTAGGCAACGCCCCCTGCTCGTGGGGTACGCTCGAATTCGAGGGGTATAACGTCAACCCGATTGGCTACCAGCAGATGCTGGACGAGCTGGTAGAGACCGGTTACAGCGCCACCGAGCTGGGGGATTGGGGCTTCATGCCCTCCGACCCGCCGGCGCTGCGAAGTGAGGTCGAAGGGCGCCGCCTGCCCATGCTGGGCGCCTTCGTCCAGATGGCGTTCAAGAAACCCGAAGCCTACCCCGCCGGCCAGGCCGAAGTGCTCAAGACAGCCCGCCTGCTGCAAGCCGCCTTCCCGGACCAGCAGCCGCGGCCTTTTATCATCCTGGCCGACGACAATGCCACCGAGCCGGCGCGCACCCTCAACGCTGGGCGGGCCACCCCCGCCATTGGCCTCTCCGCCGGGGAATGGCGCACCTTCGCCGGCGGCGTGCAGGAGACTGCCCGCCTGGTGCGCGAAGAGACCGGCCTGCCGGTGCTGTTCCACCACCACTCGGCCGGCTACGTCGAAACCCCGGCCGAGATCGACTGCCTGCTGGATGCCACCGACCCCGCGCTGGTCAACCTGGTCTTCGATACCGGCCATTACGTCTTCGGCTGCGGCCCGGACGCCCCCGGCTCGGACGGGCGGATCACCGCCGCGCTCGACCACTACGCCGAGCGCATCAAGTACCTCCACTTCAAAGACTGCCACCCGGAGCTGGCTGCCCGCAGCCGGCGCGAGGGGTGGGACTATATCCGCGAACTGCGCGAGGGCATCTTCTGCGAGCTCGGCAAGGGCTGCGTGGATTTCCCCGGGGTGTACGGGTGGCTGCAGAGCCGCGGCTACCAGGGCTTTGTGCTGGTCGAACAGGACCTGCTGCCCGGGATGGGCACCCCCCGGGAAAGCGCCCTGCGCAACCGCCAATACCTCCGCTCGATCGGGCTGTAAGCCAGGGACGGGATCCAGATGGGACAGGTCTCCATCAAAGACATCGCCAAAGCTGCCGGGGTATCGTTCTCCACCGTGTCACGGGCGCTGAACGGGAACCCGCTTATCAGCCAGGAGGTGCGGGCGCGCGTCCAGACCCTGGCGCGCGAGATGGGCTACACGCCGAACGCCCTGGCCCAGGGACTGCAATCGCGGATGTCTCATACCGTGGGGCTGGTGATCACCACCATTTCGGATCCTTTCTTCGTGGACGTCGTCAAAGGCGTGGAGGAGGTCGCCCGGGAGGCGAATTTCAGCCTGGTCCTGGCGACCTCCAACAATGACCCGGACCAGGAGATGAAGATCATCGAGACCTTCAGCCGCCGGCGGGTGGACGGGGTGATCGTCGCCGCCTCGCAGATTACCAGCGATTACGCGGCGCGGCTGGAGGGCATCCGGATCCCGGTCGTGATGGTCAACGAACAGGCGATGGGCGGCGCCGGCCAGCAGCTCTTCTCCGTCACGGTGGATGATTTCGCCGGCGGCCGCCTGGCCGTCGAGCACCTGATCGGGCTCGGGCACCGCAGCATCGGGTACATCGGCGCGGGGAACCGCCCGCGCTCGAACTCGCGCCGCTATCGCAGCTACCAGGCCGTGCTGGCCGAGCACGGCATCCTCCCGGCGCCGGAGTGGAGCTGCCTGAGCAAGGAAACCGCCATCGGAGACCTGGAAGGCGACATCCGCATCGGGCAGTGCATCGTCCCGCAGCTCCTGGAAGCCGGGGTTACGGCGGTCTTCTGCTACTGCGATACGGTGGCCGTAGGCGCCATGCTGGCCTGCCACGACCTGGGCGTGCGCGTTCCCGAACAGGTGAGCCTCATCGGATATGACGACAACCTGCTCAGCGAGGTGACCCGCCCGCGGCTGACCACCATCCACCAGCCCAAGCGGGAGATGGGCCAGGCGGCCATGCGCATGCTGCTGGCCTGCATGAGCGGCAGCCAGATCGGCGACCTGACCCTCCAGCCGTCCCTGCTGGTCCGCGGGAGCACCGCCCCGCCGCACGACACGGCTTAAGCAGACGGTCCGCTTTCGATCCTGGCGCCCGGCCTGCTCTCCCGCTGCGTGAGGACTGCGCAGCGTCCCCTTGGGACCGCGAAGCGTCCCTTTGGAACATCGGGAGGATGCGGCGGGCAGGCGCGCCGGGGTCAGCGGTCGGAATTCTTTTATTAAGGAGGATCGATGCAGCCAGAACGCCTGAACATCGGCTTGATCGGAACCGGCACGATCGGCCGGGTGCACGCCGAAAACCTGGCTTACCGGGTGCCAGGCGCAGCCCTCGCCTGGGTGGCGGATGTCAACCCCACCGCCGTGCGGGAGGTCGCCGGGCGATTCCAGGTGCCGCACGCCACCACCGACTACCACGAGGTCCTGGCCGACCCGGACGTGGACGCGGTGGTCATCTGCTCCAGCACCCACACCCACGCCCGGATCACCGGCGAGGCGGCCGAGGCCGGCAAGCACATCTTCTGCGAAAAGCCGATCGACTACTCCCTCCCGCGCATTGACGAGGCCCTGCGGCTGGTCGAGAAAAAAGGCGTGAAACTGCAGGTGGGGTTCAACCGCCGGTTCGATCCCAACTTTGCGCGCGTGCGCCAGGCGGTCGCCAGCGGCGAGATCGGCGAGCCGCACTTGATCCATATCGTCAGCCGCGACCCCGAGCCGCCCACCCCTGAGTACGTCAAAACCTCGGGCGGCATCTTCATGGATATGACCATCCACGATTTCGATATGGCACGCTACCTGGTCGGCAGCGAGGTGGTCGAGATATACGCCGGCGGCGGGGTGCGCATCGATCCCGAGATCGGCGCGGCCGGCGACCTGGATACCGTGCTCCTGCTGCTGAAATTCGCCGACGGCACCCTGGGGACGATCGATAACAGCGAAAAAGCCGCCTACGGGTACGACCAGCGCGTGGAGGTGTTCGGCAGCCAGGGCGCGGTCCAGATCGGCAACAACTATCCCAACGCCGCGGTGCTTTCCACCGCCAGGTCCATCCACCGCGACCGGCCGCTCTACTTTTTCATTGAACGCTACGCCGACAGCTACATCGCCGAGATGCGCAGCTTTATCGATTCCGTGGCGAACGACAGGCCGGTGCTCGTTACCGGTGAGGACGCGCGCTTCCCGGTGGTGATGGGCCTTGCGGCGCGAAAATCCTATGACGAGAACCGCCCGGTTAGGCTCTCCGAAATTGGCTGAGCCGGGGAGGATTCCATGACCATGCGCATCGGTCTGATCGGGGCGGGGCGGATGGGCAAAGTTTTTGCCCACACCCTGGCCTTTTCCGTCGCCGGGGTCCAGTTGGCTGCCGTGGCCGACCCGGACGAAGCCGCCGCCCGCGACGCGGCGGCCCGCTACCATATTCCGGCCTGGTTTTCGGACTACCGCCGGATGCTCGCGGAGGTGGAGCTGGACGCCGCGGTGGTGGTCACCCCGACCGGCACCCACGCGCAGGTCATCCAGGCGGTCGCGGCCGCCGGACGGCACATCTTTACCGAGAAGCCCCTGGCCGACAGCCTGGCCGGGTGCGATGCCGCCATCGCCGCCGCCGAAGCTGCCGGGGTGAAGCTGCAGGTGGGGTTCATGCGCCGCTTTGACCCGGCTTACTTGATGGCCAGGCAGAAGATTGAGGCCGGCGCCATCGGCACGCCGGTGATGTTCAAAGGGGTGGGACGCGACCCCGGCCGCCCCAGCCTGGAGTTCGCCCGCCGCGAAAACAGCGGCGGCCTGATCCTCGATATGGGCATCCACGATTTCGACCTCGCCCGCTGGCTGATGGGCGCCGAGGTGGACCGCGTCTACGCCGAGGGCAGCTGCCTGGTTTTCCCCGAGCTCCAGGAGGTGGGCGACATCGACAACGCGGTCATCAACCTGCACTATTCCAACGGGGCCGTCGGGAATATCGACGTCAGCCGCAACGCGCTCTACGGCTACGATATCCGCACCGAGGTGCTCGGATCGGAGGGGGCGCTCCGCATCGGGAAGGACCAGTTGACCGACACGCTGGTGCTCACCCGGGCCGGCATCACCCACGATACCGTCCCGAATTTTATGACCCGCTTTGCCAGCGCTTACGCGGAGGAAATTCGCGATTTCGTGCGCTGCGTCCTGGAGGACTGCGAGCCCGCGGTCACCGGGCGTGAGGCGCGCGCAGCCACCGCCATCGGTGTGGCGGCCACCCGGTCGCTGGATGAAGGGCGGCCGGTATTGATCTCGGAAGTTTTAGGAGGATCGCTATGGAAAAAGCAGCCACCGTCCGCTTCGGCGTGATCGGCGCGGGCCGCATCGGAAAAATCCACGCCGCCAACCTGGCCCTGCGCGTGCCGGGTGCCGCCATCGCAGCCATCTCCGATATTGACCCGGGAGCTGCCAGACAGCTGGCCGGCCAGCTGAACGTCCCAACCGTCGCGGAAGACTATCACGAGCTGCTGGCTGACCCGGGGGTGGACGCGGTAGCCGTTTGCTCTTCGACCAACACCCATGCCCGCATCGTGGTCGAAGCCGCGCAAGCCGGCAAGCATATCTTCTGCGAAAAGCCGATCGACCACGACCTGGCCAAAATCGACCAGGCGCTGGCCGCCGTCCAGGCGGCGGGGGTCAAGTTCCAGGTGGGCTTCAACCGCCGGTTTGACCCGAACTTCCGCAAGATCCGCCAGATGGTTGCGGACGGCGAGATCGGAACGCCGCACATCCTGCGCATCACCAGCCGCGACCCGGCGCCGCCGCCGGTCAGCTACGTGCGCGTTTCGGGCGGGATCTTCCTGGATATGACGATCCACGACTTCGACATGGCGCGCTACCTGATGGGCAGTGAAGTGCTGGAAGTTTACGCGGCGGGCGGGGCGCTGGTCGACCCGGAAATCGGCGCGGCCGGCGACCTGGATACCGTGGTGATTACCTTACGGTTCGAAAACGGGGCCATCGGGACGATCGACAACAGCCGCAAGGCCGTCTACGGCTACGACCAGCGGGTGGAGGTCTTCGGCTCGGGCGGCATGCTCCAGGCGCTGAACAACCTGCCGGAGAATATCGTCTTCAGCAACGCCGACCAGGTGCAGACCCCCAAGCCGCTGTATTTCTTCCTCGAACGCTACGCCGAATCGTTCGCGGCCGAGATGCAGGCCTTCGTCCGCAGCATCCGCGAGGATACCCAACCCCCGGTGACCGGCGCCGACGGGCGCATCCCGGTGGTGATGGGCATGGCCGCGCACAGGTCCGTCCTCGAGCACCGCCCGGTCCGCCTGGAGGAGATCAGCGGGTAAGGTAACCCAATAGAAAGACCGTTAAAATTCGTCCTATTGGGTTTAATCATCCTCTTTGAGGGTGCGTTCAGTTTCAACCTATCCCCCGACCCCTTCCCGCGGGCTGGAAAAGTGAAAAACCAGAGCTCTTGGGCGGGAAGGGGCGAAAAACACAAGGGGGTGGAGGGGCTGCCGGCTCCTCCACCCCCTTGTAAGATCTTCCCCACCCCGGAGGGAAAGCTGCCGCCGCACAGCCGAATCTGGGGGCGTTCCTCAGAGAGATATAACCGGGTTGCACGGGCCAGGCAGGATTTCATCACCGCGGGTCCATGAAATCTGCTTGAACCTTTTCAACCACCCAGAAATGGGAGAGTCCCAAGGCCTGGAGCGGGGTGCGCTCCAGGGCCTGCAGCAGCGCCCGCAGCGCCCGCCCGAATCTCGGGCGGCGCGCGATGATGTTATCGTAAGCCCCGAAAACCCTGCGCCGCTCGAGGAGCCGTACCGGCAGCCCGGCGAACAGGCCCTCCAGGTCCCTCCGGCCGTAAACCTTCGCGTGCGGGGCCAGGCGGTCGCGCCAGCGGCGCGGCAGGTAATTGACCAGCGGGATATTGCCGAAGTGGTATTTCCCGCGCCAGTAGATCCCGTGGGTCTCGAACGGATAGCCGCGGTTCGGGCAGAACAGGACCAGCCTGCCCCCCGGACGCAGCGTGCGGGCAATCTCGCGGATCACCGCGCGGTCATCCTGGACGTGCTCGAGCACCTCATGGCTGAGGATGAGGTCGAAGGAATCGTCCTGGAAGGGCAGGTGCTCCCCGGCGCCGCCCAGGTAATGGACCTCGCGCCCGCCCGCCGGCCGGCGTTCCACCGCTTCCTGCACCCGGGGGACCTCGATATCCAGCCCGATCACCTGCCCGGCATGCGGCGCCAGCCGGGAGGCGTAGGTCCCGATCCCGCAGCCGTCGACGAGCACGCGCCCGAGATGCAGCCCCCGCGCCGCACCCAGGATCAAACCCAGGCGGCGCTCCTGGCCTTCCCGCCAGACGAGGGAAGGCACCCCGCGCTCGGCGGCTTTATCAAAATCGTTGGCTTGAAGGGTCATTTAGGGGTGATTTTACCGCAGAGAGCGCGGGGAACGCATAGAAAAGATGCGTTCTCCCCGGTGAAAACAATTAGTTTTTCACCCCCCAATGGATGGCGATCGTGCCGAACATCCGGCGGCGGTAGGCGACCTCGTGGAAGCCGGCCGCGGCCAGGCGCGCCGCCAGCTCCTCCGCCCGGACGAAGCCTTCGGTGGAGTTGGGCAGGTAGATATAGGCTTTCCGCTGGCCGGAGATCAGCCAGCCGAGCATCGGGATCACCCCATGCAGGTGGGCGCGGACGAGCGGGGCGA
>JAJYJF010000045.1 GCA_021796375.1 Chloroflexota bacterium
CGCCGTGCCCGCGTAGACCGGCCCCACGCCCTCGCTTTCCACGGCCATGGTGAAGAGCAGCGCCATCGAGGCGTCCCGCACCATGCCGCCCATGGCGGCCGCCGTCCAGACTGCCCAGCCGTTAACGGCGGCCAGCAGGGTATTGCTGGCGGTGATCAGGACCAGCATCCCCATCAGCAGCGGCTTGCGATCCCGCAGGTGGTCTGAAAGCATCGTTAGCGGAAGGACAAAGGTCATGCTCATGGCGTGGAGGGTGGCCAGCGCTCCATCGGCGCTCGCGCCGCTCCACCCCTGACCCTGGAGGTACAGCGGAAGGTAGCCCGTCATGCCCTGCATGCATCCGCCTGCCCCCAGCATGGCGAACCCGAGCAGCCAGATGTTCTTTTGCTTGAGAATGTGGGCGATCGATCTGCCCACCGGAAGGGAGGGCAGGCCGGCTTCCCGCTTTGGCGGCCGGGCAGAGCTGAAAAACCACGGCGCGATCAGCACGAAGCAAAGCGCTCCGTACAGGAACATCACGTGGCGCCAGCCACCCAACCAGGGCGAGAGCACGGTGGCGCTGAGGAGCGAGCCTATCAAAAAACCAAACGCCATGCCCAGGGTGAAAATCCCATTGGCCAGACCCCACTGGCGCTGCGGGAACCACAAACCACAAACCTTGATGGCGCAGGTGGAGATCAACGGCGATAATGCGCCGATCACCAATGCCATCACCATCTGGGAAGCAAAGTTATTGGCCAGACCGCGCAGCCCGATCGCCGCTCCCAGCAGCGATATGCTGGCGATCATCACCCGTTTTGGGCCAAACCGGTCGGTGATAGCCCCGCCGAGCAGGCTCGAGGCAATCGCAGGCAGCGATCCGATCCCCCAGATCCATCCCACCTGGGCCACACTCAGGTGCAGATCGCTGGATATTTCGCTGAATAAAACAGATAAGCTCATCCCGGGGGCTGCCAGGACCAGGGTGCCGGTCAGGGCCGTCAGGATGAGCATGAACCATTTGTATTTTGGATGGTCAGCTGCGGTCTTTTGTTGTGTCTCCGATCGGGCCACTTTCACCTCAATCCATAAGCGGCCGCACCGAACAGGCCCGCTTTTGAATTGAGGATCACATGGACAGGCATTTTGGCCAGCACCTCAGCGAAGCGCCCTTTATTCCGCAGCATCTTCAGAAACGACGGCTCTTCCAGGTATGGAAGGATGCGCGGCGAAATGCCGCCGCCGAGGTAGATCCCCCCGGTGGCCATCACTTTCAGCGCCAGGTTGCCGGCCTCCGCTGCCAGGATGTCGACGAAAAGGCGCAGCACCGCCGCGCACAGCTCGCACGGACGGTCCGCATCCTGGGCGGCCGCGAAGATCACCGGCGTGGGATCTTCACTGCTCGCCAGCTTCTCAGCCAGCCAATCGGGTTGGGTGGCGTATCCCGTATCCCTCAGGAAGTCGTAGAGATTGGGGATTCCAAGTCCGCCCGAGCAAACCCGCTCGTAGCTGACGTGGTCGTAGCCTTTTTTCTCGCGCATATATTTCAGCAGGTCCACCTGGAGCTGGTTCGTGGGCCCGAAGGAAACATGGCTGCCTTCGGAGGCGTGGGCGGTGTAGTTCGAGTCCGGACCGCACGTCAGGAACCCTTCCCCCAGCCCGGTGCCTGGCGCCAGAACCGCAATCGGCCCGCCCGCCGCCGGCTTCCCGGCATTGAGCGTATAAATATCCGCGGGTTCCAGGGCCGGGATGGCGTACCCTACCGACTGCAGGTCGTTGATCAGCTTCACCTTCTCCCAGCCAAAGCGGGATTTGAGGTTTGCCTCGTCGATTTCCCAGGCGATATTGGTAATATGTGCCTTCCCGTCGAAGATGGGTCCGGCTACCCCAAAACAGGCCCGTTCGATCGGCGTCTGGACCTGCTTTAGAAAATCCTGGACGATGGCTTCCAGGCTGGGATAATGCGCGCTCGGATAGGTTGTTTCGGAAATCGGCTGATGCGGTCCGCTTTCGGGCGAGAAAACCGCGAGGACTGTTTTGGTGCCTCCCATATCGCCAACCAGCAGCATGGTCGCTATCCTTCCTTTATGCCCAATACATGGCTGAAGGCTGCTCGAAGAGGAGGACGTCCTTCAGAAAACTGACTGCCCGGCTGAAGCCCTCGTTCATGGAAGCCATCGGGTCTTCATGCTCGATGGAGAGCACATAATCATACCCGACCAGGCGCAGCGCGCTCACGATGCTGCGCCAGGTAGACTGGTCGTGCCCATAGCCCACGGTGCGGAAGGTCCAGGAACGATGGGCCAGATCGCTGTAGGGCTTGGTGTCGAGGACGCCGTTGACCGCCATATTCTGCTGGTCGAGGAAGGTGTCTTTGGCGTGGAAGTGGTGGATCGCCCCCGCGAGCGCGCG
The DNA here is from genome assembly GCA_021796375.1 of Chloroflexota bacterium. Taxonomy (GTDB): domain Bacteria; phylum Chloroflexota; class Anaerolineae; order Anaerolineales; family Anaerolineaceae; genus JAJYJF01. The sequence goes on from JAJYJF010000045.1 coordinate 2,392, forward strand.
GATCGAGGCGACCGGGTCGATCCCCTGCCAGAAAAGATGACTGGGATCATAATTCGCCCCGATCACCGGGCCGACCGCCGAGCGCAGCTTCAGGAGCGTTTCGGGATTATAGACCACGAAGCCAGGGTGCATCTCGAATGCCAGCTTCACCCCGGCTTTTTCGGCGAAAAGACCAGCTTCCTGCCAGTAGGGGATCACCTTTTCTTCCCACTGCCATTTCAAGAGATCGCTGAAGTCTGGCGGCCAGGCGCAGGTGACCCAGTTGGGATATTTTGCGCCGTCGGAATCGCCCGGGCAGCCCGAGAAGAGGTTCACCACACCCACGCCCAGCTCGGAGGCTAACCGCACCGTTTCCCGGTAGGTTTTATCGTAGCCAGCGGCGATCGCCCGATCAGGATGCAGCGGATTCCCATGGCAGGAGAGCGCGCTGATCATCAAACCCCGCTTTTCGACTGATTTCAGCAGCGCCTGCCGGGCCGCTTGATCTTTCAACAAGACTGCCGGGTCGCAGTGGGCGTTTCCCGGCCAGCCGCCGGTCCCCAGCTCAACCGCCTGCAAGCCCATGGCTGCCACCTGGTCGAGAACGGTTTCCAGCGGCTGATCCTGGAATAATACTGTGAGGACTCCTAGTTTCATCGTACACTCCATGTTGAATCAAATGAACAGATTGGAAGCGGTCGATTTTCTTCCCAATTACCGCGGCGCGGCCTATAAATTTTAAACGCCGAGGAGCAGCCTTATTCTATCAGGGTTAGCTCTTTCCTGTCATGCCCGTGAAAACCAAAAGGCACATAAGAAATCTTCATGTGCTGGGCCAGCTCAACCGCATGCTTCCCCGGATTGAGGCCGCCTGGCTTTTTGACCGTCAGGATGCCGATCTCCCCGAACTCCCATTTGGCCACCGGCTCATTCTCCAACCCGGTTAATTCATATTCTTTTCCGTTTAGCGTCACCGACATTTGTTCTGGCGAAAACACTTCTCCATCCACGCTCAAATCCGTCTTCCCGATCAGGGAGAGGACGACCCCCCGGTAATACGGCAGCCGCATCCCGAGCTGAAATCCGATTACTTTCCCGTTTTCGGTCACGTTCTTGAACGCTTCGCCGACGATCAGGTATTTATCATACATGGATGCTGGTCCTTGTCCCCGATTCTTTAATGAACCCTGACGGGCATGGCGATCGCAACGGGCTGTTCGATGGAGAGGAGATGCTTCAGCATGACCTGATGCCGGCGTACCTGTTCCACGCCGTCGACTTCTTCGGTATCGTCAATGTGCTTGCCGCCCTCATATTCGCTCGAGAGATATCCATTGTAGCCGCCCTGCTGGAAGACGGGGATGATCTGGTCATACGGGACGCTGAACTCGGTGTAATCCGGCAGCATCTCGTTCAGCGTGGCGTGAACATGGAAGATCAGCGGCATGTATTCGAGCATCCGCTCCGGGTTGGAGTACAGGTTGTGCCTGACGCCGTAATAGACCATGCCGATATCTTCCGGCCGCGCTCCCATTTGGACCACCTGGTCGCAGACGTAATCCAGGCAGTTGTGCGCGTTGTAGCTCTCGACAAAGTAGCTGACAATCGCCGGATCCATCCCATCTCGCAGCCAGCGGTCGCTCACGACCCGGGGGAAGCGGTCGGAAAAGATGCTCATATCGACCACAAACCCGAGGGAGGGAGACTGGGTGCGGGACATCATCTCGATGTGGCGCTGCTCGAATTCGTGATCCAAATGATGCGGCGCGTGGATCTCCAGCCCCAGCTTGATGCCGTACTTCTCGGCGGTTGGCGCGGATTTCTCGAGCGCCCAGGGCGACACATCATGGTTAATGCGGATCAGAGAGAAACCCAGTTTTCTGGCGTTCTGGATGTCGTGGAGGATCGTCGCCAGCACTTCGTCTTCCGACATCCTCCGGTTGTTATATTTATTGAAATCGAGGAAGGTATCCAGGCATACGGGGACGCGTTCGTATTTCTCCAGCCAGGCATGCCACTTCCTGAGAAACTCATCTGAAATATCGGGGTAATCGGGGATCATCTGGTCGCCGATGATCTCGATGCCGGGGATATCGAGCCGGGCCGCGGTGGCGATGCAATCTTCAAGGGTTAATTTGCGGAGGAAATACTCTTCCTGGAAACTAAAGAAGGACACACACCGTTTGATGGAACTCTGGTCATTCATAATCCTATCCTTTCGGAAGGAGACCGATCTGATCTTCCTGGCGCAACCCGAAGTGAAACAGAAGAAGTCTGGTTCTCGTTCTATCCACCAGATAAGACGAATTCCGCTATTTAATTTCCAGTGCCGCTGGCGGTTGAAACCAGCCCGTCCTGCCGCCAGGGGGGAGTGTCTTGATAATTAAGATTGTTTATGTTATGCTCACCTTCAGTTTCTGCTCCAACGATCTTTCTACAAGGAATAGACGCATGCAAATACGCGCCAGACGTCGTTTTTGCTTATCCCATTGTAGCAAACAGGCAGAAGAAGATAACTACGCTTTGATTCGCTTTTTCGTTTCGTCCTGCTTCGCGTAATGATTCCTTCAGGGCCAGAGGGTAGAAAAGTGTGGAGGTGCTAGCCCATGAGCGGGCACCGGCAGTACAAAGTGACTGACTACCGATTTAGCCAGATGGCAGTCAGACTGCGCGAAAACGCTGGGCTCACTCAGATGGAGGTTGCCAACGCATTACAGGTATCGCGGCGCACAATTCAGCATTGGGAAGGCGGCACGGCCTTCCCGGAGGCTTCTCACCTCAAAGGTTTGCTTGCTTTTTACCTCCCCTTTGGGGTTTTTACCGGAGGCAGCGAGCTAGAAGAGGCCCAGGCTTTTTGGGAGCAGGCCGATCAGAGCGCTGCCCGGCACCGCACCCCCTTCGATGCGATCTGGTTTGAGAACCTGCTCCACCATCCCCTACCGGGCAAATCTGAAAACCAAAAAACCATCCGCATCATCCCGGCTCACGCTGAACCGGCCCTGCCTACCCGGCTAGATTGGGGCGACGCGCCAGACCTTAAAGAAGTGTACGGCCGCGACCACGAGCTGGCGGACCTGTCCAGATGGGTATTGACCGACCACTGCCACGTGGTCGCGATCCTGGGCATGGGTGGAATCGGTAAAACCACCCTGGCGGTTAAATTTGCCCAGGTGGCCTCCCCGCAATTTGATTCCATCATCTGGCGCTCGCTGCGCAACGCGCCCCCCCTGCACGAGCTTCTGGTGGAGTGCTTGCAGGCGCTCGCCCCCGCGGCAAACTCGAAACCGAGCATCGCCGTCCTGCTCGAGCACCTGCAGCAGCACCGGATCCTGCTCGTCCTGGACAACGTAGAAACCCTCCACCGGGCCGGCGGTCTCTCCGGGGATTACCGCGAGGGCTACGAAGATTACCAGGATCTCTTTCAGCAGGTTGCGCAAACTCGCCACCAATCCTGCCTCATCCTGACCGGCCGGGAGATCCCGACCGAGCTGGAGCCGTTTGAAGGCCCGCACGAGATGGTGCGCGCTCTGAAATTGGGCGGGCTTTCTCGCGCGGCCAGCCAGGGCGTGCTGAATGAGAAAGAGCTGATCGGAAGGATCGATACCTGGGATGCTTTTGTTTATTATTATGGAGGCAACCCCCTGGCATTAAAGATCGCCGCCGCCAGCGTCCGCGACCTGTTTGGCGGCGACCTGGCAGCCTTCTTAAAAGAAGCGCCGGTCACCCTTCACACCCTCCACCACTTACTGGATAACCAGTTCGAGCATCTTTCCGCCCTGGAAAGCGACGTGCTCTTCTGGCTGGCGATCGAGCGCGAAGGCGCCTCGATCGAGACGCTGCGCGCTGACCTGGCCGGGATGCACGCGAAGAATGACCTGCTTCCGGCTCTCATGTCGCTTCGGCGCCGCTCGCTCATCGAACGAGACGAGCACGCGGCAGTCTTTTACCTTCAACCGGTCCTGCTGGAGTTCATCACCGATCGCATCATCAAAAAAGTGAGCGAAGAAATCGCTGGTTTCCAGACCGCCGCGCTCACGCGCTACGCCTTGATGGAGAGCAGGGCGAAAAATTATATTCGCGAGAGTCAGGTGCTCTTGATCCTGGAGCCAGTATTGTCCAACCTGCTGGAAAGGTTTGGCGACAAAGAACGCCTGGCGGCTCACCTGCGCGCTTTAATCGACCGGGTGCGAGCGGCCCCGGTGGAAAGCCAGGGATACGCCGGCGGTAACATCGTGAACTTGTTGGCGAGCCTGAGGGGGAATATCCGCGGCGAGGATTTTTCACACCTGGCGCTGCGCCAGGTCCACCTCCAGGGCGTTAACGCTCAGGACGCGAATTTTTCGGGGGTTGAGTTCAGCGATTCCGCCTTCACCGAGCCGCTGGAGACCATCGGCACCATGATGCTCTCGCCCAACGGGCGGTACCTGGCAGCCGCGACGTACAGCGGCCAGGTCCGGATGTGGGATATCACCGCCGGGAAGCCGTTGTGGACGGTAACAGGCGCCCGGCGTGAATGGGGTCTGGCGTTCAGCCAGGATGAGACCATGCTGGCAAGCGGCGGCTTCCACGGTGAGGTGTGTGTTTACGACACGCTCACCGGCCACCGCTTGAAACGGTTTGAGGGGCATCCCGGCACCTGGGTGCACTGCGTCGGCTTTCATCCCGGTGGGGAAATTCTCGCCAGCGCCGGTGATGATAACGCGATCCGCCTGTGGAATCTGGACACCTCCTCCTGCCAGTCTGTCCTGTTTGGCCACGAGGCTCGCATCTTCTCCATCGGCTTCAGCCGGGACGGAAAACTGCTCTTCTCCAGTTCCAGCGACGGCAGCGTCCGGGTTTGGGACCCCGCTGCCGGCCGCTGCCTGCGCGTCATCCGCCATATGCCGGGGGAGGCCAACCTGCAGATGGCGCTGCACCCCAACGGCAGGCTGATCGCCACCTGCTGCGAGGAGGACCCGGAAGTTAAGATCTGGGATGCGGCCACCGGCGAATGCCGGTCCAGCTTTAAAGGTCACGCGCCCTGGTCGGCCAGCATCGCTTTCAACCCGGAGGGCACGTTGCTAGCCTGCAGCTGCAGCGACGGCACGGTCGAGCTCTGGGACCTGAAGCACCGCGAGATCCCCCAGTTCTTCCGCCTGCTGATCGGCCACCAGCACCATGTGAGCGTGATGGCTTTTGGCCACCTCGGCTTATTAGCCAGCCTGCCGTACGGTGAAAATATTAACCTGTGGGACGTTTTCAGCGGAAAAGTGCTGAAAACGATCCAGGGGTACAGCCGCCTCATCGGCGGCAACGCCTTCAGCCCGGACGGGAAGCTCCTGGTGCAGGGGGATGCGAACGGCACGGTGCGCGTGTACAGCCTGGTCGAAAACCGCTATATCACCACCATCAAGGGTCATGCCGGCCCCATCTGGTGCGTCGAGTTCAGCCCGGATGGGCGCAGCTTCGCCAGCGCCGCCGACGACCGCATCGTAAAGCTGTGGGACGCCAGCAATTTTCAATGCCTCAAGACCCTCACCGGGCACACCGGCTATTTGTGGGCGCTGGCGTTCTCCGCCGACGCTCGCTACCTGGCCTGCGCAGGCCACAACCGGGCGATTAAGATCTGGACGACCGATCAGGACGGCTCGACGGCGCCCTTCAAGGACCTGGAAAGCCCGGATCCCGAACACTGGTCTCTGGCTTTCGATCCGAGCGGGAAGATCATTGCCAGCGGACACGAAAACGGCAAGATCCACCTGATGAGCGTGGAAACGGGCGAGCTGCTCGCCACTTACCAGCACGGCGGCCTGTATGTCGGTGCCCTCCGCTTTTCTCCCGACGGGAAGATTCTGATGAGCAGCACCAACCAGAAGCTGCTTAAAAAATGGGACCTGTCCACCGGCGCCTGCATCCAGACCATCCCGGCCGAAGCCGCCGGAAACCGCAACCGGGGCGTGGCGATCGGCAGGGACGGCAGTATCATTGTTACCGGCAGTGGAGAGCCGGTCATTTTTTTGTGGCGTATTTCCCCGCCCGACATGAGCCTCCAGATTACCCGCCTTGAAGGCCATACCAGCCGGGTCTGGTCGGTAGCCCTGAGCGCGGATGACCGCCTGATCGCCAGCGGCGACGAGGAGGGCACAACCCTCATCTCCGATGCGCAGCGGGGGGTCGTGGAGCAGGTTGTCTCCCTGGACCGCCCCTACGAACGCATGAAGATCGGCGGCGCCGCCGGCCTGAATGCTGCCGAGCGCGCCGCCTTGAAAGCTCTGGGGGCTTCAGAATAAACTCTGAATACTCCATGGACACTCACCGCCAGTACAAGCTCATCGATTTTCGCTTCGGCCAGATGGCTGCCGGCCTGCGCTCGAAAGCTGGCTTGACCCAGAAGGACGTCGCGGTTGCGCTGGGCGTTTCACGGCGCAGCATCCAGCATTGGGAAGGCGGCACTGCGTTTCCCAACCCCGCCAATCTCAAGAAGCTGATCGAGTTATACCTGCCTTACGAGGCGTTCACCGCCGGGAAAGAGATCGAGGAGGCGCAGGCCCTGTGGGAGCAGGCCGACGAGTCCGCGGTCCGCCGGAAGAACTTCTTCGACCGCCCCTGGCTCGAATCCCTCCTCGCCCACCGCAGCCCCCGGATGGGCGAGCCCCGCGTCACCCCGCTTCCAACCCGGCACGCGCTCTCCACCCGCATCGACTGGGGGGACGCGCCGGATGTCCTCGAGGTCGTGGGGAGAGAGGAGGAGCTGGCTGCCCTCGGCCGCTGGATCCTGGAGGAAGAATGCCGGACCGTGGTACTCTCGGGCATCGGGGGGATCGGCAAATCCACCCTGGCGGCCAGGTTTGCCCAGATGGCTGCGCCCCGGTTCGACGTGGTCATCTGGCGCTCCCTGCGCAATGCCCCGCTGCTGGAGGAGCTGCTGGCGGAATGCTTGCAAACGCTCTCCCCGCGATACAGCGCGAAACCGGCCCTGGCCAACCTGCTCGAGCTGCTCCAGCAGCAGCGCTGCCTGCTCATCCTCGACAACGCCGAGACCCTGCACCAGGGGGGCAGCCTGTCCGGCCAATATCGGGAAGGCTACGAAGAGTACCAGACCTTATTCCAGCAAGTCGCGCAGACACGGCACCGCAGCACTCTTCTGGTGACAAGCCGGGAGATGCTGGTTGAGTTAGAGCCGTTAGAGGGGACGACCGGGGCGCTGCGGGTGATGAAGGTGGAAGGGTTGGGGCGCGAAGCCGGACAGGCGCTCCTCACCGAACGCAATCTCTTCGGCCCCCCGGATGCCTGGGATACCTTCATCACTTTTTATGGTGGCAACCCGCTGGCTTTGAAGCTGGCTTCGGCCACCGTGCGGGACCTCTTCGGGGGCGACCTGGCAGCATTCCTGAAGGAAGCCCCGATCAGCCTGCATTCTCTGGAGCAGCTCCTGGGCCAGCAGCTCAGCCAGCTGGCGCCCTTCGAGCGCGACGTCTTGCGCTGGCTCGCCATCGAACGCGACCTGGTCACGCTGGATGTGCTCCAGTCTGACTTGCTGGG
>JAJYJF010000046.1 GCA_021796375.1 Chloroflexota bacterium
ATCTGCATCCGCGCGAGACCCGGCGGCGAACAGGATCGGGCGGATGCCCGCCTTCCGGCAGGCGACGACGGCCCGGGCGGCGTCCGGCCGCGGAGGTTCGTGGACCCCAACGACCCCCACAAAAATCAAATTGCGCTCAAACTCGTAGCTCGCTCCGGTGTCCCGCAGGGTGTCGTCCGGCGAAAATGGCAGATCGTGGGCGCAGAAAGGGGAGCCGTTCTCGAAAAGGGCGTAATCTTCGGCCAGGGCGGGAAGGCGGTCCAGCGGGCGGAAGGCAATCCCCACCACCCGGTTTTCGCCCCTGGCCAGCTGGTCACCGGCGGCCAGGCACTGCGCCGCGCGCTCGCCGGTGAGCGGCAGGATGTGGCCGGCCGCCCAGATCCGGTCGCTGGCAGCCAGAAGGCTGCGCGGATCGCCTGTCGCTACGATGAAAAACGGAGATTTACGGCTCAGCAGGCTGGCGAGAGGCAGCTCGGCGGGATTCACGTGCGGGGTAAGGCGGACATCATGGAGCGAGCTCTGCCTCTTGCGGTCTGTGGTGTAGGGTGCTTCCAGCAGCCTCGGGTACAGGCGGTCGAGGCGGGATTTCGAAAGGCCGATCTGGGCCGCTGCGGCTACCACCACCCCTTCCGCCGGGTCGCCCGCGGCCAGCGATTCGCCGGGCTGGCTGTCCACGCGTTGCAGCGCGGCATGGCTTGCCAGAGACCCGAGGGTCAGAAGCAGGCTGTGCGCGGGCCAGGGCCGCTCGGGCGCCTCCTGACCCTCCACCAGGACCGGCCGGCCTTTTCTTAAGGGCTGGTGCAGCTTCAGCCGCCTGCCATCCGCGTCGACGATGGTTACCGTCGCAAAAGTTTCCGTCAGCGGGCCGGACTGATCCGTGCAGATGTCGGTGACAAATCCCAGGGTTTCAAGGGCTCTTCCGTCCCGGACGACCACCCCGCGCCGCTGAAGCGCCCGCCTGGCCGCCCGCGCGAGGACCGCGGCGACCACCGGCAGGCTGGCCGGGACCAGCGCGGCCGCCAAGGCAGACCAGCTGTGCAGGATTCCAACCGGGTTTTCGGCGTGCAGGGATCCGATCCCCAGGTCGACCGCGAAGAACCCGAGGAGCACGGCGGCGATCAGGTTGCGCAGATCGTCCAGCCGGAGGCGCAGGGGACTCTTCCGGGTCCCGTCCGACTGGCTCTGGGCGACCATCTTGCCGAGCTCCGTTTGGCGGCCGGTATGGATGACGACGGCTTCCCCCCGGCCGTGGATCACGGTCGTGCCGTAAAATACCAGGTTATAGTTCTCATGCAGCGCGGGGTCGGTTTTTCGCAGCGGCTGGGGGACTTTATCGGCCGGGAGCAGCTCTCCGGTCAGTCTTTTTTCTTCCACCCTGAGATTGGCGGAAGCGATCAACCGGGCATCGGCCGGCACAATGTCGCCGGCATTGAGCTGGATCACATCCCCGGGTACCAGCCCGGCCGGATCGAGGATCCGCACGCGGCTGCTGCGCCGGGCGCGGGCGAACCGCGGGATCGAGAAGGAGGCGGATTCTTTTTTCCTGCTCTCCTGGACGGCGAGGACCAGCCCCGGGACGACGTTCAGGCAGGCGGCGAGCAGAAGCACCAGCCCTTCCAGGATGCGGTGCAGCGCCAGGGAAGTGAACGATGCCGCCGCGATCAGGATCACCAGCGGGTTGGCTACCTGGCTCGCGACCGCGGCCCCCCAGCCGGTTTTCCTGGGGGGCAAAACCTGGTTCTCCCCGAACCGGGCGCGGCGCTGGCTTGCCTCCAGGTCCGTCAGCCCGGCTTCGGGAGAAACCTGCAGCAGATCGCACACCTCGAGGTGGTTGAGCGCATGCCAGGCGATCGTTTCCGAGGATCCTGCGTCCCGCGGGTTTTCCATCGGCGAACCCAGCCTGCTCAGGCGGATTTTACGCCGGCCGGCCGCCGGGTCCCCGGGAGGAGGGCGGTCCGGGAGAGGAGCCAGACCAGCAGCAAGTAACCGACGTAGGCGACCACCTCCGTGAGGGAGGGGCTGCTGTTATAGCCGAACAACGCCCCCCCGAGCTGGCCGAGGAAGGACTGGTCGCTCAGGAGAAAGCCGACATTCCAGAGATGGGGGATACCGGCTGCCAGCCAGCCGGCTTCGATGAACTCGTGCATCCCGCGCGAGACCATGCCGGCAGCAATCAACAACAACAGCAGGTTGGTGAGCTGGAAAAAACGCCGCAGGTTCAGCTTGCGGGTCGAGCTGAATATCAGCCAGCCCCCCAGGGCGGCCAGCAGCAGCCCGATCACCGTCCCGGCGCCGGTGGAAATCCTGGCTATCCCAAGGCCGGCGGCGAAGACGAAGAACACCAGCTCGGCGCCCTCGCGGAGGACGGAGAGGAACGCCAGGGAGAACACGGCTCTGCGGCTGGCGCTCGAGACCGCCTGCCGGATCCCAATCTCAAGATCCATCTGCCGGCTGCGCGCCTGGCGGCCCATCCACAATACCATCCAGGTAAGGAGGACGGCGGCAAACACCATGCTCAGCCCTTCAAAGGCATTTTCGCCTTTGCCAGAGAACCCTGCCCCGGCCAGGTTCAAACCGATGCCGATGGCCAGACTGATCCCCGCCGCCGATAGCACGCCCATCCAAACCGATGATGAGTAATCCCGGTGGCCGGTTTTTTCCAGCGTGCCCAACACGATCCCGATAATCAGGGCAGCTTCCAGACCTTCCCGCAGTGAGATGAGTAAGCTGAGGAGCAAAGATTTTTTGTCCTTTCGGGTTGTGATGTGAGGCCAGAAACGCGACTGACCCTGAGCGCCGTTTAGCACCCATAATTATACAAAGTAAACCCTAATTGTCAATAAACTAGAGAAAAAGTATAAATATCGAGCCCGCCAGCCGGTCTACGAGGTTCGAGCCCGCTGGTGGGTCTATGAGAGGGCGTCGGAACGCCAGGCGAATGCTCCGCCGGTCACCGTACCGAGGACGGCTGCCGACAGGATTTCCATGGGATGGATCGTGAAAATATCCCGGGCGAGAATCGTCATATCCGCGAGCATCCCCGCGGAGATCCTCCCGAGCCGGTCTTCCAGGTGCGCGGCGTAGGCAGGGCCAGCGGTGTAGCCGCGCACGGCCTGATCTACGCTCAGGCGCTGCTCCGCATACCAGCCCGCCTCTCCCGGGCTGCCGTCCGCCCTCCGCCGAGTGACTGCCGCGTGGATGCCGGCCAGCGGATCGAGGGTCTCCACCGGGCAATCGGACCCCAGGGCGAGGACGGCGCCGCCTTCCAGCTGGGTTTTCAGGGCATAGCTGCCCGCCGCGCGCGATCCCCAATAACGGTCCGCGATGTACATATCCGAGGTCGCGTGGATGGGCTGCATGGAGGCGATGATCCCGAGCTCTGCCAGCCGGCCGTAATCCTGAGGGGACAGCAGCTGCACGTGCTCGATGCGGTTGCGCAGCCCGGTTGGCCCGAGCTCCCGGGCAACCTGGGCGTAGATATTGAGAACCTCACGGTTTGCCCGGTCGCCGATGGCGTGGATGTTGGTCGCAAGCCCGCCGCGGTTCGCGCGCAGCACGGCATCCCGCAGGACCTCCACCGGCGCTGTCGAGATGCCGGAATTGCCGGGGTCCGCGTCGTAATCGGTGAGCATCCAGGCGGTGCGCGGGCCGAGGGCGCCGTCGGCAAACATCTTCACCCCGCCGATTCGCAGCCAGTCATCCCCCAGGCCGGTTCTCACGCCGAGCTTGAGCGCGGCGTCCAGGTTTTCCAGGGGGATGCTCTTGACGACCCGCAGGCTGAGCTCGCCGCCGGCATGCAGCAGCTGAAAGGCCTGCAACGCGGCCGCCCCGTCCATGCAGTGGACCCCCGTCAGGCCGTGGCGGTGGGCTACCGACTGCCCGTGCAGCATCGCCCTGGCGATTTCCTCCGGTCCAGGCTCGGGAATCACGCGTTTGACCAGCGGGACCGCGCTTTCCAGCAGGATCCCGGTCGGCGCCCCGCTCGAATCGCGCAGGATCTTGCCGCTCGGAGGGTCGGGTGTGCCGGCGCCGATGCCGGCCAGCTGCATCGCGCGCGAGTTAACCCAGACGGCGTGCTTGCTCTTCGCGTCCAGGGCGACCGGGTTGGCCGGGGCGACGCGGTCCAGGTCGCCCGCTGACGGGTAAGCGCCCCCCCAGACGTTGTGGTTCCAACCCGTGCCGGTCACCCACCGCCCGGGAGGCAGGCTCGCGGCATGTTTTTTCACCGCCGCCAGCGCCTGGTCCAGGGTTTCAGTCTCGGCGTTCACCTGCTGCAAGCCCATCGAAAACCACTCGAAGTGCAGGTGAGCGTCAGTGAGGCCGGGGATCACGCAGGCGCCCTTCAGATCCACCATATTTTCAGGCGGGCAGTTGGGGAGGCAGGCGCGCGCGTCCGCGTCGGCGCCGCAGTAGACGATCCTGCCCGCCTGGACCGCCACGGCTGAAACGAGCGGCTGGGAAGGATCCAGCGTGTATATTCTGCCATTGTAGAGGATGAGGTCGCCGCGGTTTGAGTCCATGCGTCTCTCAGCGATTTCCCCGCGGGACGCGAGCGGGCTTTTTCTCCGGCGTGCCCCGGTACGGGCCTTTAAAGAATGGGGAGGTGATCCCGCACACCCGGCAGATGCGCGTATCCAGCATCCGGCTGCGCAGGCGCGGGTCGAGGCTATCCAATTTATCCGCGGTCGTGATGACGGTCGGCAGCTCGGCATTGTAGCGGTAGTTGAGGATCTGGGACAGCTTTTCTTTGGCCCAGGGGGTGGCGGACTGGGTGCTCAGGTCATCCAGGATCAGCAGCTGGGTGGATCGAACCTCTTCGAAGATCTTGTCATAGCTGGTATTTGAATTGGGGCTGAACGTAGCCCGCAGGTGATCCAGCAGGTCGGGAACCACCACGAAGAACGGCGGGAAGCCCAGGCCCGCGCGGTAATTACCGATGGCCGCCGCCAGGTGGGTTTTCCCGCTGCCGAATCCCCCGGTCAGCACCAACCAGCCGGTGGGGTGCTCGGCGTACTGCTGGGCGGCCTTGAAAGCGGTTTCCAGGGACTGCGTTTCCTCGCGTTTGAGCCCTTCGGCCTGGCGCAGGTTGAAGTTGCTGAACGTCTGCTGGACGTGCAGACCCAGGGAAGAGAGCTCGTGGTGCCCGGTGTCGTCGGCCGGGTTGCGGAAATCGGGTGCGACGATCTTGCACACCGTGACCAGCTCCGGGTCCTGGATCCGGGAGCGCAGGCGCGGTTCGATTTCGTCCAGCGACTGGTTGGTGGTGATCAGGGTAGCCCGGCGGTTGATATAGCGGTAGTTGAGGATCTGGAACAGCTTCTCCTGGGCCCAGGCGGTGGCATTCTGCGTGCCGAAATCGTCCAGAACGAGCAGCTCGGCATCGCGGATCTCCTCAAAGCGCTCTTCGTAGCTGGTTTCTGTGCTTCCATAAGAAAAGCGCAGCCAATCCAGCAGGTCGGGGGCGGTGATGAAGAGGGTCGGCACGCCGAGCTCGACGGCGCGGTTGGCGGCGGCCGCCGCCAGGTGGGTTTTCCCGCAGCCGAAATCGCCCATCAGCAGCAGCCAGCCGTTCAATTGAGAAGCGAACTGCTGGGCCGAATTGAAGGCTCGCTCGAGGGAAGCGGCCTGCTGCTCGCCCAGCCCGACCCGGCCGCGCGGCTTGAAAGTTTCAAAGGTGAGGTTTTGCAGGGCTTCCAGGTTGCTGAGCATGAACAGCCGCTGGTGAACCAGGCGGCTGACCTCGGCCTGCCGGCAGGTGCAGATGATCACTTTGCCGAAGTCCGGGTGGTCGATGGGCAGGTCCTGGCGCAGGTAGCCCAACCCTCCGCACAGCGGGCAGTTGGGGTCGCCCGGCAAATCGGCCCGGGCAGGCCCCCGGTCAGTGCTCGATGAAGTCGGCGTATTTGCCTTCGATGTATCGGCGGCGATCTTCCGAAGAGTCTCTTCGATTCGCGTCATCGCGTCCTTCCTCCTGCCAGGAGCGCAAGATAGCTTCCACATAGCGCCAGCGGCGGATGTTATTTTCAACGGCGATGCGCAGCGCATCCTCGATCCAGGCGGCTGGATAGGTGGCTTCCGCATCGCGCAGGGTTTCGGCAATCATGGGCGTCAGCGGCCCGATGTGTTCTTCGTACAGCCGGAAGATGTTGGGCGTCTCCAGGTTGATCGCGATCGGGGGTCGGTTCTGGTCCTCCGGGCGCCAGTCGCCGTTGCGCAGTGCCTGGACGGCCGCCCTTCCGCGCGCGGAGTTCAGGAAATACAGCGTCTCCGCGTTCTCCGCATAACGGACTTCGGCTTTGAGCAGCGTTCCGCGCAGAACGGCCCGCTCGAGCGCATCCTCCAGCGCCGGCTCAGCCTGGCTCTCGTCGGAGGCCAGCCCGGCCATCAGGTCGCTGTCCGAGGCAAAATCGGATCGCTTCAAAAAGCGGAAATTCCCCTCCAGCCGGTCGAGAAACCAGATGGCGTAGAGGGTCACTTTCATCTCCCCCAGGTGGTCGATCACGGGGAGCAGGCTGGTGAAAAATGGGGCAGGGACCGGGGTGAGACGAACCTTCCCGGAAGGGAAACCTGCGAACGGTGGGGTGGGTCTGGGCATCGATCAAGCTCCGGCATCACCGCCGCGTGGCGGCATTCACAAAACGGGCCAGGTTGCTCAAGAAGACCAGCTCGATGCCCGGATGGGTGGGCCCGTTGCGGTGCTTCGAGACGATGATCTCCGCGATGTTCTGCTTGACTGTGTCTTTATCAAGCGCATCCGGCCGGTGGATAAACATAACGATGTCGGCGTCCTGTTCGAGGCTGCCCGACTCGCGCAGGTCCGAGAGGACCGGCCTTTTGTCTGCGCGCTGCTCGACCGCGCGCGAAAGCTGGGCGGCGGCCAGCACGGGCACGTTCAGCTCGCGCGCCAGCACTTTCAAGTTCCTCGAGATGTACGACACCTCCTGGACGCGGTTATCGTTGCGGACGTCCCCGGACATCAGCTGGAGGTAATCCACGATGACCAGGTCGAGCTGGTATTCCATGTGGAGGCGGCGGCACTTGGTGCGCAGCTGCAGGGGCGTGATCGCCGGGGTGTCGTCCAGGAAGATATGCGTGTCGCTCATCACCTCGATGGCCTGGGTGAAGAGCGGCCACTCATTTTCCTCGAGCTGGCCGCTGCGCAGCCGCTGCGTATCGATCCCTGTTTCCTGGGCGATCAACCGCTGGACAAGCTGCTCGTTCGACATCTCCAGGGAGAAGATGGCCACATGCTTCTTGTGGATCTGGGCGGCGTTCTTGGCCACAGAGAGCAGGAAGCCGGTTTTCCCCATCCCCGGCCGGCCGGCGACGATCAGCAGGTCCGATTTTTGCAGGCCGCCCAGCAGCCGGTCCAGGTCGTTCAGGCCGGTCGGCACGCCGTACAGTTCGGACCCCCGCCGCGAGAGCTCGTCGATCCGGTCGTAGTACTCGCTCAGCACCTGCTGGATCGGCTGGAGGTCGTTCCGGTTGCGCCGCTCGCTCAGGCTGAAAATAGATTTTTCCGCCTCATCGATGACCGTATCCAGGGTCTGCTCGCGGTTGTAGGCCAGGCGGGCGATCTGGTTGGCGGAGGCCAGCATCTTGCGCCGGATCGATGTTTCTTCGATGATATGCGCGTAGGCTTCCGCGTGCAGCGAGGTGGGCACCTGCTGGATCAGCGCGGTGAGGTATGCCGGCCCGCCGATCTCCGCGAGCTGGCCTTTCTGGTCCAGGTCCTCGGTCACGGTCAGAAAATCGATCGGGACGCGCTGCTCGTGGAGATGGGTGAACGTGTTCCACAGCCACTGGTTGCGGTGGATGTAGAAATCCTCCGCCTGGATGAACTGGGCGACATCGTAATACGCTTCCGGATTGATCAGCACCGCGCCCAGGACGGCTTCTTCCGCCTCGCGGCTGAATGGGACCGCCTGGGTTTCGGCTACCGGGGCTTCTTGGGGGGTGAAATCGGTCATGGTGGGTTCCCGTTTGTAGGAACTTGCTTCGAGGAAAGATAAAGCCGGGGCGCGCAGGAACCGTTCTCTGCTCAAGCACCCCGGCTGTGCGCGTGGATGGGAAATCTACGGCTTCTTTTTCTTCGGCTTATCCTCGTCGTCTTCGTCCTCGTCCTCTTCATTGCCTGGCAGCCGGTCCAGGTCAAGATTGGAGAGAAAATCTTCGAAAACGGAGAGGCGCTCCTCCCCGCCTTCGATTGCGGGCTGTGCAGGGCTGCTGGAAGGGCCCTGCGATGCCGCAGGAGGCGGTTCGGGGGCGTTCTGCGTGTCTTGCTCGGGGATGATCCCGGCTGAATCCATGATCTCGGCGCTGACCAGGATTGGGATGTGAGCGCGAACCGCAAGGGCCAGCGCGTCCGATGGGCGCGAATCGATCTCCAGCGGTTTTCCGTTTACCTCGGCAATGATATTCCCGTAAAATACCTCATCCCGCAGCGAGATGACCTCCACCCGCTGCAGATGAGCGTTTAAGATCCCGAAAATATTCTTCAAGAGGTCATGAGTTTGCGGGCGGGCTACCTCCACCTCCTGGAGGGCGATGGTAATCGCTTCGGCTTCGTATGGACCGATCCAGATCGGTAAATAGCGGTCGTTGTCGACCTCGCGCAGGATCACAATCCGCTGCTGGTTGGTGAGGCTTACCCGGACGCTATCAATAACCACTTCGATCATTTTTGGCATAAACCACCTCCCTCATCAGGGTATTCCCTGGATGAGTATACCTGACCTATTTTAACACGGCGAATCATGGGACGCAACCGATCAGGGCTGAACTTCGGGCGCCGGTTGGATTCCCGAGTTCTCGGGGCGAATGCCCGGTGGGGAGGTTCTGGTTTAAGGTTCCTTAAGGTATAATAAGCTAGATACAGCCTCGTGCGTACATAATCCTAAAGATGGATCCTTCCTTGAGAAGGCGAGTGATGAATTGTGAACCGGCTTGGCAGGGCTGCACGCTAAAACTCAACCTCACGGATAACGCTGCGTGAAAGCAAAGATTCTTCTCATCGAAGGCAAACGGGCCGACCATCCGACCTTCTCGCTTGGGCTGCGGCGGAAAGGATTCGACGTCGAGTCGATCCCCACCGGAAACGCGGCCATGAGCTGCATCGACAGCGTAGATCCCGATCTGGTGGTCATTGACGCCGCTTCCCTGCGCACCAGCGGGAAGCGCATCTGCCAGACGCTGCGTGAAAAGGTGAATACCCTGCCGATCATTCTGGTCGTCGATGGAAATCACGTGGTGGACGGCACCAGCGGCGCGAACGTTGTTTTAACCCTCCCGTTTACGGTGCAGAAGCTGGTCAACCGCATCCGCCCGTTCCTCCCGGCAGATGAGAAAAATGTGCTGCACGTCGGCCCAATCCAGCTGGACCTGGAACAGCGCCGGGTCCGCAGCCTGGGGAAGCAGTCCCGCCTGACCCCGCGGCTGGTCAGCCTGCTGAAAATCCTCATGGAGCACGCTGGGATCGTCGTCGAGCGCAGCGAGCTGTTCAAGCGGGTGTGGGACACCGAATACACTGCGGATACCCGCACGCTGGACGTGCATATCAGCTGGCTGAGGGAAGCGATCGAAGTGGATCCCCGGCAGCCCCATTTTCTCAAGACGATCCGCGGGGTTGGATACCGGCTGGACGCCTGAGCCCGCAGGCCCGCTGGCGGCGGGAACGTTTCAGCTCACCGCGAGGACGATGGTCATGAGGATGCTGGTGACGAGAATCCCGACCAGCTCGATGCCCGGCAGGATGCTCGCCAGGGTGGAGGCGGCGAAATAACCGCCGCGCCCCGGTGACGCCTCGATCCGGGCAGAGCGCAAGATCAGCCAGGAACCCCCGAAAGTCAAAACAGCTCCAAAGATAACGG
>JAJYJF010000047.1 GCA_021796375.1 Chloroflexota bacterium
ACTGGGGCTCCTCCGGTTCTCCCCAGCAGGTGGGCGGCACGCCGGCGATGAGCAGCCGCACCGGCTGGCACGTCTTCGGCGCCGACTGGGAGCCGGGGGCGATCAAGTTCTACTATGACGGCCAGTACGTGGGCCAGGCGACCAGCGGGGTGGTGGGCAACCCCATGTACCTGATCCTCAACTACGGGGTCTCCTCCTCGATCTCGGGACCCATCCAGGTACCCTCCTCGATCCTGGTCGACTACGTGCGCGTCTGGCAGCACTAGACCGCTAGCCGGTACACTTTTCGGGGCGCCCCCGCGAATCTAAAATAAGTTTTAAGTAGGGGAGCTCGTCTATAAAAAGGAGGGCCGGAAAAAAGCTTCCGGCCCTCCTGGCTAACCATCCAGTGCTTTATCTCCCAAAACCGATCCGCGTTACGTCAGCAGCACCACCTGGTGCATCAGGGCGTCCTGTTTGAGCAGCGTGTCCAGCACCTTATCACTGTAGGCGATCAGGACCACCGGCGGCACGCCGCGCTCCCGCCGCAGCGCGCTGAGCGCGTACGTCCCCATGCGCTCGGCGTGATGGATCACCACGGTGTCCGCCCGCTCGCGCAGCAGGCGCGCCAGGCGGGCTTCGGCAGCGGTAGCCTGGCTGGGCCGCAGGGGCGGCTCGCCGCAGGCAAACAGAAACTCGGATAACATTGCGCGGTACTGCTTGATATTATCCTGGCCTTCGGGCGCCGTTACTTCCAGGATGCGGGCGTTCGGGTTCTGCGTTTTCAGCGTGGAGATGAGCCCGCTCGGGTCTTCGCCAGGATGGAAGATGGCCAGGGCAAATTGTTCTACGTTTTGCTGGGGTTTCCCCCTCCATGATTGAGAAAGAGGCTCACGGATCGCCTTAGCAACGGAAAGGAGCAGCTCACGGTTGAAATATGGTCTTTGCATACACCTCCGATCGGCGTGATAATTACATTATAGCCAAACGTTGCATGAATTGCACCATCCCCGGGCTACGCTTCCCCTACAATCGGATGAATTTCATAGACTTCTCATCTGGCCCAGAATCGGTTATAAAATGGATGCATCTGGTTCTCACAATCCGCAGGCTCTATAAGGAACTCCTATGGATATCGAAGTGAAACATCACCGCATCCTCCTGCAAAAGATCGCCCGCCGCGCCATGCTCGAGAGAGGCCTGCTGCCGTATTTCTCCCCAGAGGTGAACCACGAGCTCGACCAGATCCGCTCCCCTGCCGGGCGCAGGGGACCTGCAGACCACGACCTGTGCAGCCTGCTGTGGTCCTCCATTGATAATGACGATTCGATGGACCTGGACCAGCTGACCGTTGCAGAAGACCTGGGGGCCGGACGGGTAAAGATCCAGGTCGCCATCGCCGATGTCGACGCGCTGGTCAGGGAGAGGACCGCGATCGACGAGCACGCGGGCCATAATACCACCTCCGTCTACACGGCTGCGGAGATCTTCCCCATGCTGCCGGAAAAGCTTTCCACGGACCTGACCTCGCTCAGTCTGGATGGAGAGCGCCTTGCCATGGTCGTCGAGATGGCCGTCAACCCGGATGGCTCGATCGGCGCTTCTGAGATCTACCACGCCTGGGTCCGCAACCAGGCCAAGCTGGCCTACAACGCCGTCGGCGCCTGGCTGGAAGGCAGGTCGGCCGCCCCGGAGGCCGTGACGGCGGTACCCGGGCTGGCGGAGAACCTGCGCCTGCAGGACGCCGCCGCGCAGAAGTTGAAGAACTACCGCCACGTGCATGGGGCGCTCAGCCTGGAGACGATCGAAACCAGGCCGATCTTCGAGGGCAACGAAATCCGCGGCCTGGAAGCCGAGCAGAAAAATCGGGCCAGGGAGCTGATCGAAGATTTTATGATCGCGGCTAACGGGGTGACGGCTCGCTATCTCTCGGCAAAGAGGTATCCCTCCATCCGCCGCGTGGTGCGCGTTCCGAAACGCTGGGACCGCATCGTCGAGCTGGCCGAACAGCACGGCGCCAAGCTGCCCGCGACCCCCGATTCGCGGGCCCTGGAGGAGTTCCTGGTCGACCAAAAAGCCGCCGATCCGCTGCACTTCCCGGATCTCTCGCTCGCGGTGATCAAGCTGCTGGGGCAGGGCGAATACGTCGCCGAGCAGCCGGACGGCGACGTGCCGGGCCATTTTGGCCTGGCCGTGCGCGATTATGCGCACTCCACCGCCCCCAACCGGCGCTACACGGACCTGATCACCCAGCGCCTGCTGAAAGCCGCGCTCTCCGGAAGCCCGTCCCCCTACAGCTTCAACCAGCTGGCGGAACTCGCCGAGCACTGCACCCGGGAGGAAGACGTCGTGAACAAGGTGGAGCGCCAGGTGAACAAATCCGCCGCGGCGCTGCTGCTCGAATCGCGGGTGGGAGCGCAGTTCGACGCCCTGGTGACGGGCGCCGCCCCCAAAGGAACCTGGGTGCGGCTGATCAACCCGCCGGTCGAGGGCAAGCTGGTCTCCGGTTACGAGGGCGTGGATGTCGGCGACCGGCTGCGCGTCCGCCTGGTATCCGTCGACGTAGAGCAGGGATTTATCGATTTCAAGCGCGTGCACTGACCGGGGCTGAATCTCGAAAACCACGCAGCTCCTTTGGGGCCGGAGATGAGCGAACCGCAGCCACTGCTAGAAATCCTCGCCTGGGACCAGCCCGGTTACCGGCCGCTGGCCTTCGGGGAGGGCTGGCAGGTGGCGCTGCTCAACTGGCTGGCGATGTTCGATTGGGAAAACGCGGGCCCCATCGAGCGCCATATTTTGACGGATGAAGTCTTCGTGCTGGTGCGCGGCCGGGCGCTGATCTTCGTCTCGGACGGCGAGCGGCTGGCGGCTGCCGAGATGCACCCGGGGAGCCTCTATGCCGTGAAAGCCGGCGCCTGGCACAACCTGCTCTCCACCCGAGACGCGGCCTGGGTGATCGTCGAAAGGGATGGGACGCACCTGGAAGACAGCGAGAAGCGGCCGATGTCGGCAGCCGAACTGGCGAGCCTTTCCGCCCAGCTTCCAGGCTGGGTGAGAAATCAGGCCGGGGTGAATCCGGGGGAAAATGAAAGCCATGGGATCGTCTCCAGAAGCTCCTGAGAGCCCCCTCGAGGGGGTGCGCCTCGACAGCAGCCAGGTTGTTCAGGCGGCCGGCGTTCTGGCGCGAGCCTTCCAGAACGACCCCCTCATGGTTTACTACCTGCAAGACCCCGCCAGGCGGGCGCGCGTGCTGCCCGGATTCATGCGGGCAGCCCTGCGCTACTGCATGCGCTACGGCGAAGTCTTCGCTACCCCCGGGCTGGAGGGCATCTCCTGCTGGCTGCCGCCCGGTGAGACCCACCTGCGAACCCTGGCGATGGCCCGGGCCGGGATGGGGGTGGTCTCAATCCGCCTGGGCTGGTGGGCGTACCAGCGCATGGCCCGCCTGGAACCGCTCCTGGACCGGATCCACAGCGCCGCCTTCCCCAGCCCACACTGGTACCTGATGATCCTGGGCGTGGACCCCGGCTGCCAGGGCGCCGGGAATGGCAGCCGCCTGCTCGCCTGGAAGCTGGCCCGGATCCGGGCGAGCGGTCTTCCCTGCTACCTCGAAACCATGTCAGCCCGCAACCTTCCCTTCTACCGCAAGAACGGGTTCCGGGTGGTATCGGAGACCGAAGTGGATGCCGGGAAGCTGAGCATCTGGGGGATGGCGGCCTGAGATCGGAGAATATTGCTGGAGAATGGACGGCGCGCCGTCAGGCCAGGCGAGAAATCCGCCCGGACGCCTCTGCGGCAGGGATGGGAGTCGATTTGGAATTGCCGCCAGCCTGAACCAGGACCCCGCGCAGGTACTCTACCAGGCAAGGCTGCAAATACCGGTTTCCGGGAGGCAAGAACGATCCACCCGGTTAAATAAAAAAACCCGTTCCAACTTCCATTGCCTGGCGTAGAAAGGGTTTTCACGTATTCAGCCGATTCTGTTTCCCACCTAGTCAACCGGCGATATTAGAATACGTGGACCGATTATATGGAAAATCGAACGCTTGTCAAGGGTGCGGGGCGGCTTTTTTTTAGGTCTCCTGGATCCGGTCCCGCGGAATGGGGTGATACGGGTGCCTCCCCGACGGGAGGGGCAGCTCCGGGTTGCAAGGCCCTGTTTCAACCCCGCGGCGTGGTACACTACAGCGACGACTACCGATTCAGAGCGGAGGGAGATCTATGAATGCAAACGTGGGCAGCGGCAAACTGGCAGTGCTCGTGGGCGGAGGACCGGCGCCGGGAATTAACGGCGTTATCCACGCGGTGGTCAACCAGGCCGCCCAAAACGGGCTGGAGGTGATCGGCCTTTACGATGGCTTCAAACACCTGGTGGAGGGGGACCTGGTCGGCGCCACGCTGACGCCGCAGTCGGTCAGCTACATTCAGGATCAGGGCGGATCGATCCTGCGAACCTCGCGCGCAAACCCCACCCATTCGGAGACGGCCATGCGCCGCTGCGTAACCACCCTGGCCGAAGCCGGGGTTTCCGCCCTGATCTCCATCGGCGGGGATGACACCGCCTACTCGGCCTCGCGCGTGGCCCGGTACGCCCAGGAGGTGATGGGGATCTCCCTGCAGTCGGTGCACGTCCCCAAGACGATCGACAACGACCTGCCCCTGCCGGAAGAGATCCCCACCTTCGGCTTCGAAACCGCGCGCGACCTGGGCTCGCAGCTGGTGATGAACCTGAAGCGCGACGCGGTAACCAGCCAGCACTGGTTCCTAGTACTGACCATGGGGCGCAAATCCGGCCACCTGGCGCTGGGGATCGGCAACAGCACCGCCGCGACCGTGACGCTGATCCCCGAGGAATGGGAGGGGCGCGACATCCGCCTGCAGGAGGTGGTCGATATCCTGGTTACCACCATCCTGCTGCGAAACATGAACTCCAAGCCGTACGGGGTGGCGCTGCTGGCGGAAGGGATCCTGGAAAACCTGGCCCGCGAAGACCTGAAAGCGCTCGACCACGTCGAGCGCGATGAGCACGGCCACATCCGTCTGGCCGAAGTGAATTTCCTGGACATCCTGAAGAAGGAGATGGAGCGCGACCTGAAGCGGCTGGGCGTCAGCGTCCGGCTGGTAAAACACGTGCTGGGCTACGAGCTGCGCTGCGCCGCGCCCAACGCCTACGACATCGAGTACACCCGCACCCTCGGGCAGGCCGCGGTGACCTTCCTGCTGGGCGGCGGATCCAACGCGATCATCACCCTGCAGCACAGCCAGGCGATCCCCATCCCCTACGATGCCATGATCAACCCGGAGACGGGCCGGACCGAGGTGCGGATGGTGGATATCCATTCCTACCGCTACCTGTCGGCCTACAAATTCATGACCCGCCTCAAGCCGGAGAACTGCGACGACCCGGCGCTCTTCGAGCGCCTGGCCGCGCAGACCAACCTCGACGCGCCAAGCTTCCTCCGGCGATACGGCTATCTGGCCGGGCTGAGCCCGCGGCCGTATTAGCCAGCCCGATCTCCCAGCGGCCGGCAGCCCTGCTTCACCGCAGGGCTGCTTTATTAAATCTTTCTATTTCAGGATCGTGGCGAAGCGGGCGCCGAGTGGGCGCAGCTGGTGGAAGTTGGCGCCCTGGCTCACCCCCCGCAGGACAGGGTCAATTTTATCCACCACCGCCCCGCAAAGGACGGTAACCCCAAAGTCAAAGAGCACCGGCGAAAGCGGCGTGCTCGGCCCGAGTAGGATGACCTGGGCGTCCGGGCGGCACAGGCGGATCAGGCCGTCGAAAGTGCGGTTGAGCAGCGTGGTGGCAGTGATGGCGACCACGTCCGCGCGCGGCAGGACGTCCGGCGCGGCATCGGCTGGCAGATCGTCCCCGCGCGGGTTGAGCTCCAGCACCCACAGCGCCTTCACCCGCTCCTTGAGCCCCTCCACAAAAGGGAAGTGCCCGACCACCGCGACGTTCCGGTCAGTGCCGCCGCGGGTGATGAAATCCTCGCCGCTGGTATCCTCGCTCTTCCCCATTGAGAACTGGCTCAGGGCGTTGATCGCGGCCAGCCCGACCGATGCCTCCGTGGGGTGGTCGGAGCAGGCGAGCTCAATCAGCTCCCGCGCCGGAAGACCCGCCAGCGTCCCCGCCGCGCGGACTTCCGGCTCGCGCCCGGGTGCGTGGTTCCCCGCCCGCATCGTCGCAGCCAGACCGCAGCGCAGGGCGCCGCCCTCCTCGACGACGACCGCCGTCCAGAGCAGGCCGATCTGCACCTGCCGCACCTTCCCCGCCGGTGCAGCGCGAATCAGCGCATCGATCACTTCCATGGGATCTCCTGAGGTTGCGCGAGGGGGCAGTTCATCCCCCGCTGTCTGTAAAGAGCGCTGGTTGATCCAGGCTCCAGCCAACGAACGCCTCGAATCCGTCCGGCGCCCCGGGCTCCAGGCAGAAATGCGCCCCCGGCAAGGGCGGCCAGTGCCGTGGATACCGGGGGCTGTCTGGGACCCAAACGAAGCGGGTTTAGTAGGTGACGACCCGATCGAGCTTGCCGGCCTGCTGCACCCAATCCGCTACCTGCGATTCGGCGGGCAATTTGCGGACGAGCTTTTTCTCCGTGTTGACTTCTTCTAATTTCTTGAAAAGGTTTGCGGGAACGCGCTTCGCAAGCTCAACGACCGTATCCACCCCGGCAACCTCCAGGAGGTCGGCGTATTCCGAGCCGATGCCCTTGACGCGCGCCAGGTCCGCCCGGTTGACCCACTTCAGGATCAGCGTGTGGCTGATCCCGGTCTTTTCAACCAGGGTCGCGCGCCCCTTGGGCGAGCTGCCGGTTTCGAGCAGCAGTTCAACCGTGGCTACCCCGACGTCGGAGAGCTTCTTGGCATAAGCTTCGCCGATTCCCTCAACATCCGCTATTTTCGTCATAGGTTCTCCTTTCTAGGTCTCGTGAATGGTTTGATTCAGGCAACCAGAACCAGCTGGTTGGCGAGTTATCCAAACAATTTACCAACTGCGCCGAGATCCGGGCCTTTCCCGCTCAGGACGCCGTCAAGCTGAGCGGCTACCGGGGCCGGCAGCTTCTGCTTGAGAAAATCCAGCACGGTCTGCACCGCGGTCCGAGCCTGGTCGGGAGACAAGCCTGCCTTTTGAGCCACAAGATTCACAAGTTCATCCATCCTACCCTCCTTGCTCTGAAACAATATGTAATTTGGGGTATGAACCGATTGAATGAATTTTACTTCGATTTGATTAAATATCAAAATTGGTGACGGGACGGGTGCATCCCAAATTTTTTGCGAATCTCCCACCACCGGCCCTCAAGCGGTGGGGCGAAAGTGTAGAAAATGGGATGCGCGCAACGGGATTGGGGGAAGCCGGACGGGGCTGGTCTATTTCTCGGGGAGCGCGGTATATTTCAGGCCGGCCCGCAGCAGGTTCACCCGGGCATCCTGCGCGCCGGTCTCGGCCAGGCGCAGCAGGGCGCCTGCCAGCTGGCGCCGGCTGTTCGCGGACTGCGGGCAGGCCGGGGGCGGATCGGGAAAACCGCAGGCGCGGGCGAAGCGCCGGATTTCGCCCTCGGTAACGTAGCACAGCGGGCGGATCACGCGCATCAGACCGCCGAAGTAGTCGCCGCGCGGCAGCATCGTCTCCGCGCGGGCGCTGTAAAGCAGGTTGAGCAGGGTGGTCTCGGCAAAATCGTCCGCGTGGTGACCGAACGCCACCACATTGTACCCGCGATCGTGGGCGACCTGCAGCAAGGTGCGGCGCCGGTTCCAGGCGCAGCGCTGGCAGCCCATCGGCAGCTCCTCGCCTTCCGCCAGGCTGACCGGTTCGATCACCGTCTCAATCTGGCTGGCGCGCAGGTAATCGACCAGCGGCGCGTGCAGGGGGATCTCGGGGCCGCGCGAATCGCCGATCAAATGGATGGCCAGCAGCGGGTAGGGGTGCTGAATCCTCCGCCGGCGCAGGTCGAGGAGCCGCAGCAGGCTCAGGCTGTCTTTTCCGCCGGAGACCGCCACGGCGACCCGGTCGCCCTCGGCGATCATGCCGAACTCGCGGATGGCTTTATCCACGTTCTTCAGCAGCCAGAAGGCGAGGCGTTCGGGATCAGGAGCCATGCTCGGGAGGCATTCCCAGCCAGAGAACCACGGGTTTTGCTTGCACCAGGGGATTATACCCTCCCGCTGCGGCGGAGAGGCGACCTTCCAAAGGTTATAATCGGATCATGGAAAACATTGACCGCCACGAATGGCCGGAGCTTTCCGGCGAGACCCGCGAGATCTGGGACCAGATCGCCGGGTTCTGGGACGAGCGCTTCGGCGAGGGCAACGCCTTCCACCGCACACTGGTCGCCCCGTCGGTCGAGCGGCTGCTGGGGCTCCAGGCGGGCGAGCGCGTGCTGGACGTGGCCTGCGGCAATGGGGCGTTTGCCCGCCGCCTGGCCGGGTTGGGCGCGCGGGTGACCGCCTGCGATTTCTCGCAGGCCTTTCTGGACCGCGCCAGGGAGATCAGCGAGGCCGCCGGACTGCCCATCGAGTACGCCTGGGCGGATGCCGCCGACCCGCAGCAGCTGCTGGCGTTCGGCGAGCGCGGCTTCGACGCCGTGGTCTGCAACATGGCGATCATGGACATGCCCGCCATCGACCCGCTTTTTGCCGCCTCGGTTCGCCTGCTGCGGCCGGGCGGGCGGATGGTGTTTTCACTGCTGCACCCGTGCTTCAACTCGGTCTACACCAGTAAAGTGATCGAGGAGCAAGACCGCGATGGGAATCTCGCGGTCGAATACTCGCTCCGGCAGAGCGGCTACCTCAGGCCGGAAGCCCGCCGCGGGCTGGGGATGGTCGGCCAGCCGGCGCCGCAGATTTACTTCCACCGGCCGCTCTCGGTGATCCTCCAGGCAGCCTTCCAGGCCGGGTTCGTGATGGACGGCTGCGAAGAGCCGGCGTTCCCCGCGGGCGTCGAGGCGGCCCGGCCCACCGGCTGGGAAGCCTTCACGGAGTTTCCGCCGGTCTTTGCCGCCCGGCTGCGGCCGCGCGGGGGATAACGGGGAGAAAAAAGCAGGCGCTTGCTGCAGCAAGCGCCTGCTTTTTTTGAATCCCCGCTTTACTGCTGCTTCAGGGTCAGGTTCAGGCTGAGGGTGATGTGATTCACCACGCTCAAGACGACCGGCACCTGCGGCTGGTTGAGGTTGAAATCCTCGAAAGTAAAGCTGGTGGTGGCCTTTCCGATTGCTGACCCACCGTTGGCCGTCCCGGTCACGTCCCAGGTCACCGTCTTGGTGACGCCGTGCAGGGTGAGATCGCCGGTGATCTTAAAGGATACCGGACCGCTGGTCGGGAGGGGGTTCGGCAGGCCCTCCACCTTCGTGGGGACGAAAACAGCCTGCGGGTACTGGTCGGTCTGCAGGATGCTGCGCCGGACGAAGCCGTCCCGCATGCTTGAATCGGTCTGCAGGGAAGCGAGGTCTACCACGAACTTGCTCTTGGCAGGGTCGATCGTCCCGTCTTTCTGGATATCGATCTCGCCGCTCACCTGGTTGGTCTTACCGACCGCATCGGTGGGGAATGAAAGCCGGGCCAGCTGCTCGCGGACCGTGTAGCTGGCCTCGCTCTGGCCCGGGACCAGCACCCAGCGGGCCGCTCCGCCGGCCGACGCGGGAGCCGGGGATCCGGCAGGCGTGCCGGCCGTGACCGGGATCGCCGACGGCGCGGGTTGCGTGGCCGTCGGGCTGGATGAAGCGCCGGCCGGGGCGGTCGGGCTCGCGGCAGTGGACACGGCTGCGGCGCAGCCCGCCAGGATCATCCCGGCGATGAGGACCAGGCTGGTGAAACGAATGGCAGATAAATGCATGGAAATCCCCTTCATCAAATATTTATACTAAAAAGGTATATCGGAAGAT
>JAJYJF010000048.1 GCA_021796375.1 Chloroflexota bacterium
GCTTCGTCTACCACGGGCAGTCCTTCCCGGCCCTGCAGGGGCTCTACTTCTACGGCGATTACTGCTCCGGGCGCATCTGGGGGATGCAGTTGTCGAACGGAACCTGGCAAACGACCCAACTGGCGCAGGAGCCCTTCCAGATTACCGCTTTCGGGCTGGAGCAGAACGGCGAGGAGCTCGTGGCCGATGCGACCAACGGCATCATTTACCAGCTGGTGGGAAGCGCGCCCGCCGCGACGCCCACCCCTACGCTGCCCTCCCCGGTGCCTTCCCCAACGCCCACCTCAACACCCACCTCAACACCCATCGTCGGCGGCTCCCCAAACAAGATGATCTTCCTGCCGGTCATCGGGCGCTGACCGCCCGGCGAGCCGCCGCGGTCCAGGAACCACCAGCCCGGTGAAAAAGGATCATGGCAATCCGGGAACTCCATCGTATACACATTGTGTCTACAACAAGCTTGAGAGCCGGCGGCGTGTGAGAGAGGTGGAAACGATACCCCATATTCAGTGGTGGGGAAACAGCCTGGCGTTCCGAATTCCCCAAAAAAATCACGGAGGATTTGGAGCTGGAGGTTAATACCGAGATCAATCTCCAGGAGAAGGACGGGGTTTTGATTCTTTCCCAGGTCAGGCGGAACAAGGATTCACTGGGCGATCTGGTCGCTCAGATCACCCCTGAAAACCCTCATAGAGAGATCAGCACTGGAAGCCCGGCGGGAAATGAGGCCTGGGGATGCCCAACTATTATGGGCCGGAACGCGTCGATATCATCCGCATTTAGCGGTGACGCGCCCAATCACTTCGGAGAAAAAAGGATACCCATTCGAGGTTGAGCTTCCGAAAAGCCTGGTTATCCGCGGCGTCGTTCTGGCCGATCGGGTGAAAAACCTCGATTGGGCTGCCCGGGAAGCTGAATTCAAATGCCATGCCCCCCACTGGTCGTGAACGGAATCACGGCAAAATTGAGGCTGTTGATTGGGCTATAGCCGCATTTTATTAGGGCAGGAAACGACGAGTCCGCGGGGACCGGCTGGCCCATCCGGCTCCCCCCACGTCTCTCCCCCATCCGGGTAGACCGCCGGGCCGTGGAACGCTCCTTGAGATTGCCCGCCCAAACGGCCTCCATCCAGTACGGCATAGGAAGCCTGTGGGGGATGGGTTCGCGCTGATCGCCGGCCAGCCTGAACGCAGGTTCTGGCGCGTCCAAATCCACCGGTCCTAAATTACACTTTATAGATATAATTATTTTTGTTCAAAGTATCACCGGTTGATCGTTCATATACAATTGTTGGGAGGGATTCAGAAGTGAAGAATACACGTTTTACAGCCGTCTGGTATACGCCGTTCGTGATATTGGTCCTTGTTTCTCTCGCCCTGGCAGGATGCGCGCCGGCAGCTGCCACCACGCCCGCGCCCACGTCGGCCCCAGCCGCCACCTCGGCGCCGGCTGCCACCTCAGCGCCGGCAGCTACTTCGGCGCCGGCGGCGACCTCGGCCCCGGCGGCCACAGCCGCGGCCACCAGCGCTCCCGCCGCTGGCCAGCCCGTCACGCTGACCTTCTATTACCCGGTCGCCGTGCCCGGCCCCATCACCCAGTTGATCAACGGCTACATCCAGAAGTTTGAGGCAGCCAACCCCGATATCAAAGTCAATGCCGTCCTCTCTGGCGGCTACCCCGATACCCTGACCAAGATCCAAACCACGATCAAGGGCGGCGGCACCCCGCCGGACGTGGCCGTGCTCCTCTCCACCGACCTGTACTCGCTGGTAGACTCGAATGCCATCCAGCCTCTTGACAGCTTCATCCAGAGCAGCGGGGGGGATTCATTCACCTCCGATTTCTACCCCGCCTACATGGCCAACTCGAAATACCAGAACCACATCTGGAGCCTGCCGTTCCAGCGCTCCATCCCCGTCCTGTACTACAACAAGGACATGTTCAAAGCCGCCGGCATCAACGACAGCAAGGGTCCGGCGAACTACCAGGAAATGGTCGCAGATGCCCAGAAGCTGACGAAGCCGGATGGCAGCACCTGGGGCATCGAGATCTCCTCGGATGGGATCCCCTACTGGCTGTTCCAGTCCTTCGTCATCGGGAACGGGTCGAACGTTTTCACGGCTCCGAACAAGGTCACCTTCGATACGCCGGAAGTCGAGAAAGCCCTCCAGGACTTCAGCGACCTGAGCAATAAGTACAAGGTCATGCCGACCGGCATCCTGCTGTGGGCCAATATGCCCAACGATTTCGTCAATGGGAAGGCCGCGATGATCTGGCACTCCAGCGGCTCGCTGGCGAACATCCTCAAGCAGGCGAAGTTTAACGTCGGCGTCGGCGACACGGTCGGCGAAAAAGGCTACGGCGCCCCGACAGGCGGCGGCAACATGTACATCATGAAGGGCATCCCCGCCGACCATCAGGCGGCTGCCTGGAAGTTCATCCAGTTCATGACCTCCACCGACATCCAGGCCGACTGGAGCATCAACACCGGCTACGTCGCATCGCGCCAGTCCTCCTACAACACCCAGGCGATGAAAGACTACCTGGCGAAGACGCCCCAGGCCGCCGTCGCGCCGGATGGACTCAAGTACGCCGGCCCGGAGCTGGCCACGCACGACAACGCGCAGATCCAGAAGTTCCTCGGAGACGCCGTCCAGTCCGTCCTGACGGGCAAGAGCTCCGTGGCGGATGCGCTGAAAGCAGCCCAACAGCAGGCCGACCAGGTCCTCTCCCAGTTCCCGGATTAGCGTGGCGCTGACCTCTCAGGCCACCGTTGAAACCAAGCAGGCAGAGCGGCATCTCCGTTTTCGGAATGCTGCTCTGCCTTATTTACTGATCTCCCCGACCCTGCTGTTCGTCGCAGCCTTCACCCTGTGGCCGCTGCTGCGGGTCATTCATGACAGCCTGTACGTCCAGAACCAGGCGGTCCAAACACCGCGGTTTACGGGCCTGGGGAATTTCCTGGCCCTGTTTTCCGACCCCTTCTTTCGCGGCGTCATCGAGAATACGCTGCTCTACGTCATCATCACCGTCCCGGTCAGCGTGTTCCTGGCGCTGGTGCTCGCGCTGCTGCTCAACCGCAAATTCCGCGCCCTGGGCCTCTACCGGCTGGCTTTTTTCTATCCCACCGTGCTGCCGATGGTCAGCGCAGCCACCATCTGGCTGTTCATGTACACGCCCGGGTACGGGCTGCTCAACGTCTTTATCGAGTTTTTCCACATTCCCAGCCAGAACTGGCTGGGGGATCCGAAGCTGGCCTTGATCGCCTTGATGATCCTGGGCGTGTGGAAGCAGACCGGCTATTTCATGGTTTTCTTCCTGGCCGGGATGCAGGGCCTCCCCCACGACGTGTT
This sequence comes from Chloroflexota bacterium, assembly GCA_021796375.1. Taxonomy (GTDB): domain Bacteria; phylum Chloroflexota; class Anaerolineae; order Anaerolineales; family Anaerolineaceae; genus JAJYJF01. The sequence continues at coordinate 3,354 of JAJYJF010000048.1, forward strand.
TGAATCGGCCAAGCTGGACGGCGCAAACATCGTCCAATCCACCCTGGCCATCACGCTGCCGCTGCTGATGGGGACGACGCTTTTTGTGACCACCATCGCCGTGATCAACGCCTTCGAGACGGTCGACCAGATCTACATCATGACCGGCGGCGGCCCGGTGAACGCGACGAACATGCTGCTGTTCGACCTGTGGCAGACGCTGTTCAGCTACCTGGACGTGGGCCGCGCCAGCGCGATCAGCGTGATCCTAGTGGTGATGTTGCTGGTTTTCACCGCGGTCAACTTTATCAGCACCGAACGGCGGGCCACCTATGAATAAGCGCCACCTGAACTCCGCGCTCAATTCCTTCGGACTGTTCGTCCTGGGCGCCGTTGCCCTGCTGTGGACCATGCCCATCCTGTGGGCGATCGCGGTCTCGTTCCACTCGCCGAATGAGCCGCTCAGCGCGGCAAACTTATGGTGGAGCAGCCAGCCGACGCCGTCCAACTACGCCCAGGCGCTCCAGATCGCCCCGTTCGGGCAGTACTACCTGAATACCATCATCATCGTGCTGGGGATCTTGGCTTTCCAGCTGGTCACCATCTGCCTGGCTGGATATGCCTTTGCCCGGTACAGGTTCCGCGGGCAGAACATCCTGTTCTTCCTGATTATTTTGCAGCTCATGCTGCCTTCCAGCGCCCTGGTGGTGCCGAACTACGCCACCATCCGCTCGCTGGGACTGTTCGACACGCTGCTGGCGGTGATGCTGCCGTTCTTCGGCTCGGCCTTCGGCACCTTCCTGATGCGCCAGACCTTTAAGACGGTCCCGCGGGAGCTGGACGACGCTGCCCGGGTCGATGGGGCGAACTGGCTGCAGTCGCTGTGGAACGTCTACATTCCCCCGGCCCGCCCGGCGCTGATCGCCTTTGCGCTCTCATCGATCAGCTTTCACTGGAACGACTTCCTGTGGCCGCTCATCGTCACGAACAGCACCGCGAGCCGGCCGCTGACGGTCGGCCTGGCCGTGCTGACCCAGCTGGGCGAGATCGGCGCGCAGTGGCCGCTGGTGATGGCCGGGACGATCATTGTGGTCGGCCCGCTGCTGGTGCTGTTCCTGATCTTCCAGCGCCAGTTCATCGACAGCTTCCTCCACTCGGGTCTCAAATAAGTGGGCTGAGCGCCGGCTCAGGCGGTGCCCGCCCGGACCGGTCCCGCGCCCTCCGCCATGCGGATGCGCCTGGCGAGCGCCGGGTGGGAGTAAAAGACGAACTCCACCCACCCCTCCGGGTCTACCTCGGCCAGGTTCTGGTTGGCCAGGCGGGTGAGGGCCGAGGCGAAGGCCGGGCCGTTGCCGGTCGCCTCCAGGGCGTACTCGTCCGCGCGGCGCTCGCGCCAGCGCGAGTAGGCGTTGGTCAGCGGCATGGTGATCACCCCGTACAGCCCCAGCGCCAGGACGAGCAGCGGCAGCGCGGCCGGATCGGCGGGACCCGCCAGCCCAAACCAGACCACCCCCAGATTCAGGACGAGCGAGATCAGGTACAGCCCGACCAGGGTGATGACCGTCTCGATCGCGATGCCAACCGGGATGTCGCGGTGAACCTGGTGCCCCAGCTCGTGGGCCAGCACGGTCTCGATCTCATCGGCCGAGAACTCGCTGAGCAGCGTGTCGCCCAGGATGATCCGGCGGGTGCTGCCGAGCCCGGTCAGGGCGGCGTTGGCGGACCTGGTCCGCCGGCTCATGTCGAACTTGTACACCCCCTGGACCTTCGTGTTGGCCCGCTCGGCCAGGCGCATCAGCCGGGCCGCCAGGTCGGCGTGCTCTTCCCCGAGCGGGACGTACTTATTGAACAGGGGCATGATGAGGACCGGCACCAGGTTGGCCAGCAGCACCTGGAAGACCAGCAGGACGCCCGCCACCCACAGCCACCAGGTCTGCGGGTCCGAGCGCAGGAGGAAGTAGATCACCTCGAGCAGGACCAGCCCCAGCGGCAGCGAGACGGCCATGCCCTTCAGCTGGTCGGCGGCCCATCCGGAGCGCGTCTGGTTGGACTGGCCGAAACGGTGCGGCAGGCTGAAGCCCGCATAGTAGGAAAGCGGCACGTCGAGGATGAAATAGACGGCGCCGAACGCCAGCGCGAAGAGCGGGGGGAGCAGCCAGGGGCTGGCGGTCAGCCCCGCCAGGCTCGCGCCGAGCGCCTTGCCCCAGCCAAAGGCCAGCCAGGCCAGCGCGTACGCCCCGCCGAAGAGCATGTCGATGACTTCCAGCCGGCGCTGCAGGCGGGCATAGACGCGGGCCTGCCGCTGGCGCTCGGGATCCAGGGTCGCCTGGGCGGTTGCTTCACTCATGGTTGCAGCTCCTCTGCATGAATTTTCCCCTCGGATGGGAAATTATTCCAGAAAAACCCCGGATCGGCAAGTGCGGGGAGGCCGGATTCGCGCCGGACGCCGATCTACCCCGCGCCGGAGAGCCTGGCGTGTATCTTCTCAAACTTCCCCCCGCGCCTGCTTCTTCCGGTATTCTTCCAGCGCGGCTTTCAGGGTATCCAGGCCCAGGGTGGCGCAGCGCGGGCGGGTCTTGACCGGCTCTTCGCCCAGCTCGTCGATCAGGAACTGGTAATCCATCTCGCTCGCCCGGTCGATGGGCATGCCCTGCACGTGCTCGGTGAGCATCGACGCTGCCGCCTGGCTGATCGTGCAGCCCTGGCCTTCGTACGAGACCGCCTGGATCTTGCCGTCGCGAATTTTCAGGTAGATGGTGACGGTGTCGCTGCAGCCGGAATGCCCGCCCTGCAGGTGGACGTCCGCGCCGGGCATGGGGCCGAAATTGCGCGGGTGCTGGTAGTGGTCGAGGATGTACTCGAGCTGCTCCCCCCGGTCGAAATCGCTCAAGGCTGCTCTCCCTTGTGGATCGGCGCCCCGACCAGGTTGCCCCATTCCGTCCAAGACCCGTCGTAGTTCCGCACCCGCGGGTAGCCCAGCAGGTAGGTGAGCACGAACCAGGTGTGCGAGGAACGCTCCCCGATCCGGCAGTAGGCGATCACCTCCTGGCCGGCCGGGATGCCGCGCCCGGTGTAGATGCTGCGCAGCTCGTCCGCCGGTTTGAAGGTGCCGTCCTGCTCGCGGACCGCCGTCGACCAGGGGATGTTGACCGCGCCGGGGATGTGCCCGCCGCGCTGGGCGCCTTCCTGGGGGTAGTTCGGCATGGCGATCAGCTCGCCGGTATACTCCTTGGGGGAGCGAACGTCGATCAGCGGCCCGCCGGTCTGGCTCTGTTTGAGCACTTCGTCGCGGAAGGCGCGGATGCGGCTGTCCGGCTCCTTGGCCTGGTAGCTCGCCGCCGGGTGGCGGGGGATCTCGCGGGTGAGCAGGCGTTTCTCCTGAGTCCATTTCAGGCGCCCGCCGTTCATGATTTTCTTGTTCGCGTGCCCGTAGTACTCGAAAATCCAGAACGCGTAGGTGGCGAACCAGTTGTTCTTGTCGCCGTAGAAGACGACGGTGGTATCGTTAGAAATCGCGAGGCTCGCGGCGAGCTGCTCGAACTCCTGTTTGGAGAGAAAATCGCGCCGCTCCCGGTCCTGCAGGGTGGTAAACCAGTCCACTTTGACCGCGCCGGGGATATGGCCCGTTTCATAGAGCAGGTAATCTTCGTCGGATTCGACGATGCGGACCCTGGGGTCTTGCAGGTGCTCGGCGACCCAGCCGGTTTCTACCAGCACCTCGGGATGAACATAATGATCAGCCATTGACTCCTCTTCAACCGAATAATTAAGGATATTTTGATAGAAATTGTAATAATTATGATCGAGAATGTCAAGTTTTTGCCGGCCCGTGGGGTGCATTTTACCTGGATGCTGCTGGCGAATTCCTGTAAAGGACCCAACCCCCGGCCCCTTCCCTGACCCCGGAACAGAACATCCGGGGCGCTTCGCGAGGGAAGGGGAGAAATCCAGTCCTCCCCCTTCTCTGCCCGTAGCGCCTCCGAGCGTTTTTTTGCGAGGTGCCAGGGAAGGGGGTTGGGGGGTTAGGTCCAAAGGGCGAATTCAGGTTCATAAGTCTCAAACGAGGTTCGCGAACCGCCCCTACCGGATGCGCCAGGATCGTTTCCCACAGAAGTTCATTGCACCCGCGCCGGAGCGGGTCAGGGAGAGGCGCTCTCCCGCCGGGTCTGGTTGACGGGGCCGCGGGCTGAGGGTAGAATGAGGCCTTCAACGCCCCCTCATCTCCAATAATAATGAAGGGGCGCCTGGGTGAAACCATGAGCGAAGACTTCCTCTCCGATTTGAACCCTGCCCAGCAAGAAGCGGTCGCGGCCGCGCCCGGCCCGGTGCTGGTGCTGGCCGGGCCCGGATCGGGCAAAACCCGCGTCCTGACCCGCCGCATCGCCTACCTGATCGGCGCGCAGGGCGTGCGCCCCTACAACATCCTGGCGGTCACCTTTACCAACAAGGCGGCGCGCGAGATGGCGAGCCGGGTGGAAAAGCTGCTCCCGGGGGGACCCTCCGGGGACGGCGCCGGCGCGTCGACCTCGGGCCTCTTCCTGGGCACCTTCCACGCTATCTGCGCGCGCATCCTGCGCCGCGAAGCGGATTACCTACCGGTCAAATCCAACTTCGTCATCTTCGACGCCGACGACCAGGAATCGCTCGTCAAACGCGCCATCCGCGAGATGAACCTGAACGAGAAGCTGTACCGCCCGCAGAGCGTGCACGGGGCTATTTCGCTGGCCAAAAATGAGATGATCCTGCCGGAGGGCTACCCGGTCCAGACCTACCGCGACGAGGTGGTGGCCCGCATCTACCGCCGCTACCAGGAGCTCCTGGTGGCCTCCAACGCGGTCGACTTCGACGACCTGCTGCTCTACACGGTCAAGCTGTTTGACGAAGCCGCCCCGGTGCGCGAGCGCTACGCGCAGCGCTTCCAGCACATCCTGGTGGACGAGTTTCAAGACACTAACCAGGTGCAGTACCAGCTGCTGCGCCAGCTGGCCTCGATCCACCGCAACCTGTTCGTGGTGGGAGACGAGGACCAATCGATCTACCGCTGGCGCGGGGCGGATTACCGCCACATCCTGCGCTTCGAGGAAGACTACCCGGACCGCCAGAAGATCCTGCTCGAGCAGAACTACCGCTCCACGCAGACGGTGCTGGACGCCGCCCGGGCGGTGATCGACCGCAACGCGTACCGCACGCCCAAGCACCTGTTCTCGGACCGCGGCTCCGGGGAGAAGATCGTCCTCTACGAGGCGGGCGACGATTACGCCGAGGCGGCCTACGTGGTCGATACCATCCAGCAGCTGCTGCTGGCGCGGCAGGCGGAGGGGTCGGAGATCGCGGTGATGTACCGCACCAACGCCCAATCCCGGCTGCTCGAGGAATCCTTCCTGCGCGCCGGGGTGTCTTACCGGCTGGTGGGGGCGCAGCGTTTTTACGGGCGGCGCGAGGTGAAGGACGTGATCGCCTACCTGCGCCTGATCCACAACCCGGCCGACGAGGTGAGCCTGGCGCGGGTCATCAACGTCCCGCCGCGCGGGATCGGGGATAAGACCCTGACGGGGCTGCAGCTCCACGCGCGCCAGGCCGGGATGTCGGCGGGCGAGCTGCTGCTGGAGCTGGCCAGCGGGCCCGATTCCCCGCACTGGTCGGCGTTCACCGTCTCGCCGGATCCAGACGCTTCCTCCGCGGCGGGGCGCTCGCGCGGGCGCGGCGCGGTCATTCTGGCCGATTTCGGCGGGCTCCTGGCCTCCTGGCGTGGCCTGGCCGCCACCGCCTCGCTCCCGGACCTGCTGAGCCATGTGCTGCTCGATGCAGGCTACCGCGAATACATCGACGACGGCAGCGAGGAGGGCGCGGACCGCTGGAGCAACGTGGAAGAGCTCAAGCGCATCGCCTTCGAGTTCCAGGAGCGCGGCCTGGTCGAGTTCCTGGAAAGCCTGGCGCTCATCTCGGACCAGGACACGCTGCCCGAGAGCAGCAATGCCCCCACGCTGATGACCCTGCACGCCGCCAAGGGCCTGGAGTTCAAGCACGTGTTCATCATCGGGCTGGACGACGGGCTGCTCCCGCACAGCCGGTCCTTCGACGAGCCGGAGGAAATGGCCGAGGAGCGCCGCCTGCTGTACGTGGGCATGACGCGCGCCAAGGACCATTTGTACCTGGTGCGCGCCGACCAGCGCGGGATCCACGGCTCGCCCGAAGAGAGCGTGGCCTCGCGCTTCCTGCGCGACCTGCCCGATGGGCTGCTCTCCGGGAAGCGGCGCGAGCGGCGCACCGGCGGGCGGGCGTCCGCCAGCTTCTCCACCTGGCAGGCGCCGGCGCCGCGCGGGCAGCCGCGGCAGGCAGCGCCGGTCGTCCAGCAGCAGTTCCGCGCCAACATGCGCGTCCGCCATCCCAGCTGGGGGGAGGGCCTGGTGGTGGACAGCCGCGTCCAGGACGACGACGAGGTGGTCGACGTGTTCTTCGACAGCGTCGGCTTCAAGCGCCTGGTGGCGTCGCTGGCTAAT
>JAJYJF010000049.1 GCA_021796375.1 Chloroflexota bacterium
CGCTGTACGCCCACCTCAGCCAGATCAACGTGCGCTGCGGCCAGAGCGTGGCGCAGGGCCAGCTGATCGCGCTCTCCGGGAGCACCGGGAACTCAACCGGCCCGCACCTGCACTTCGAGATCCGCTACGAGGGCGGCTTCATCAACCCGTGGAGCGTGCTGCCGTAGGAAACTGGAAATCGAAGATCGGTTAAATGGCTCCTTTCCAGGTTCCATCCTGGAAAGAAACCATGGGATTTCATGTGCGCCCCTCGGACGATCGATTCGATGGGTTCGCCGGCAGGGGGCGGCTCGCGAGCCGCCCCCTGCCGGGCTGCTCCACGCATGAAACCCGGCAAGCTCGCTCTGGGGGATAGGGGCATCTGCATAATTTGAAGCGGGGTATCCATGTCTGAAGAAGAATCGCTGAAATCAGCCCTTGCCGGTCTCGGCCTGGCCGGAATCCGCTATCACGAGCGGGTGGGCTCGACCAACGCGGACGCCATGGCCTGGCTCAACCAGGGCGCGCCGGACCTGGCGCTGGTAGCCGCCGACGAGCAGACCGCCGGGCGCGGGCGTTTCAACCGCCGCTGGGTGACCCGCCCGGGAGCGGCGCTGGCGTTCAGCCTGGTCCTGCGGCCGGCCGCGGCGGAGGCGGCGCGCTTCGGGTTTTTCGCCCCGCTGGGCGCGCTCGGCGTGGCGGAGGCGCTGGAGGGCCTTTACGGCCTGGCGCCGCGGATCAAGTGGCCGAACGACGTCCTCCTGGACGGGCGGAAGGCGTGCGGCATCCTGGTGGAGACGGCCTGGGAAGGGGCTTCGCCGCAGGGCGTGGTGGTCGGGATCGGGGTGAACGTCACCCCGGAGGCGGTCCCCCCGGCCGGGGAGGTGATCTTCCCGGCCACCAGCGTGGAAGACGCGCTTGGGAGGCCGGTGGAGCGCTGGGAGCTGCTGCGGGCGATCCTGGCGGGGATGCTCGCCTGGCGGCCGCGCATGGGCAGCCCGGCGTTTTTCGCCGCCTGGCAGGACCGGCTGGCGTTCCGCGGCCAGGCAGTGCGGATCGTCAGCGGCTACCCGGGCCAGCCCGACCGGGAGGGCCGCATCCTGGGGATCGACCCGGATGGCAGCCTGCGCCTGGCCGGCGCGGATGGAGCGGAGTTCTCCGTCGAGGTCGGCGACGTGCACCTGCGTCCCGCGGAGGGCGGCGCCCTGTCCCCCGGGTGAACCCCGGCGCCTGGCCGCGGCGCAAGACGATGAACAGGGAGGTGGAGGGGCCGCTGGCCTCTCCACCTCCCTGTGTTTGTAGCCCCTCCCGGCATGGAAGGGATTAGTCTGCGCTAAAACGGGCCGCTACCGCTCCCAGGCTGTGCGGATGCGCGCGTAGGTGGACGGCAGGTCCTCCGGGATGACGCGCGTGCCCGACACCGTGGACATGAAATTCGTATCCCCCGTCCAGCGCGGCACGACGTGCAGGTGGACGTGATCGGCAATCCCGGCGCCGGCCGCCGACCCGAGGTTGATCCCCAAATTGAACCCTTCCGGGTGGTAGACCGCCCGCAGGACGTCCACCGCCCGGGTCGCCATCTCCATGATCTCGGCGCGCGTCGCCGCATCGAGCTCCTCGAGGTTGGAGAGGTGGCTGTACGGCACCACCATCAGGTGACCGCTGGTATAGGGGTAGCGATTTAAAATGGTGAAGGCATGCTGCCCGCGCGCGACAATCAAATTGTCTGGGCCGTCTTTACGGGCAACCTCACGGCAGAAAACACAACCCGGGGTTTTTTCTGAATTATCGATATATTCCATACGCCAGGGGGACCAGATTGTTTCCATAGATTGACTTCCTACCCATCCATTTTAACCGAGAATCAGCCCTCACGCATTAGGGTTAACCGCAAGGGTGACGCCTGTCACCGCCGGATTCACGCCCGAGCCTCCCCCGGGGTGAGGCGCGTCTCATCGTTGACACCCCGGGCCAAGCAGGGTATCCTATCCGCAAGATGGAACCCTTCTCGTTCTTCCAGACCGCCCGCCTCTCCGTCTCCGAGCTGACCCGCTACATTAAAGAGCTGATCGAAAGCGATGAGGTGCTGGAGGAGGTCTGGGTGGAGGGCGAGGTCTCCAACCTGTCCCGCCCCGGCTCAGGGCACCTGTATTTCACCCTCAAAGACCCCACCGCATCCCTGCGCTGCGTCATCTGGCGGACCACGGCCCAGCGCCTGCGGGCCCTGCCGCAGGACGGCGCCCTGGTGCAGGCGCACGGCAGCATCGGGGTCTACGAGGCCGGCGGCCAGTACCAGCTTTACGTAGACCAGCTGCGCCCGGCGGGGGAAGGCGCGCTGTTCCAGGAATTTTTGCGCCTGAAAGCCCGACTCGAAGCGGAGGGGCTGTTCGCGCCGGAACGCAAGCGCCCCATCCCTGACCGCCCGCACTGCATCGGCGTGGTCACCTCGCCGACCGGCGCGGCGCTGCAAGACATCCTGAACGTGCTGCGCCGGCGCTACCCGCTGGTCGAGGTGGTGATCTCCCCGGCCGCGGTCCAGGGTGTCGAGGCGCCGGCGTCGATCATCGCCGCGCTCGCCGCGCTCCTGCGCAGCGCCAGCCCGGACGTGATCCTGGTGGCGCGCGGGGGAGGGTCGATCGAGGATCTGTGGGCGTTCAACGACGAGCGCGTGGTGCGCGCCATCGCCGCCTCGCGCGTGCCCGTCATCACCGGGGTAGGCCACGAGACGGATTTCACCTTGGCCGATTTCGCCAGCGACCTGCGCGCCCCGACGCCCTCCGCCGCCGCCATGCTGTGCACGCCGGATCGGGCAGAGCTGCGCCAGGCGCTCGCCGCCCGCGCCGGAGACCTGGCCCGCGTCATGCAAACCTGCCTGGACGACTGCCGCCGGCGCCTGGGAGACCGCCAGGGCGACCTGCGCCGCTACTCGCCGCTCGGGTTCGTGCGCGGAGCGCGCCAGCGTCTGGATGAATCTTCCCGCAGCAGCCAGCAGGCCCTGGCGCACATCCTCGCTTTGAAGCGCGCCCGCCTGGATGGGGAGCAGGCCCGTCTGGTGAGCCTGAGCCCGCAGGCAGTGCTGCGGCGCGGCTTCGCCATCGTCACCCACCATCCGCACGGCAGGCTGGTGCTGGGCGCGCGCGACGTGATCCGCGGTGAAGCCCTGCGGGTGCGCATGGCCGACGGGGGTTTTCTCGTGCGGGTCAGCGAGTCCCCGCCGGAGAGCCCCGGCGGCGAATAGCAGAGCCCTGCATCCCAAACACGGAGAGCGCACATGCCCGAGAGTTTGCCTGTTGAGCAGTTGAGCTACGAAGCAGCCTTTTCCGAGCTGGAAGGCATTATCGCCACCCTGGAGGAGAACCAGCGCCCGCTCGATGAGGCCATGGCGCTGTTCGAGCGCGGGCAGGCGCTGGCTGCTCGCTGCGCGGCCTTGCTGGACCAGGCCGAGCTGAAAATCCGGCAGCTCACCGGCTCCGAATTGCTGGTCCCCACCGACGAAGAGCCTGAACCGTGAACCTGACCGGGATGGTCTTCAACCCGGTGCTGGTGGCCGGGATGCTGGCCTGGGGGATTGGCCAGGCGATGAAGGTACCCCTGGATTACGCGCGCACCCGGCGCCTGAACTGGGCGATTCTGATCAGCGCCGGCGGCATGCCCAGCTCGCATTCCGCGCTGATGGTGGCCACGACGCTCGCCATCGGGCTTTTTTACGGGTTTAACGAACCGCTGTTTGCGCTGGCGGTGGCAATTTCGATGGTGGTCATCTACGACGCCACCAACATCCGCCGCCAGGCCGGCATCCACGCCCAGAAGATCAACCTGCTGGTCAACGAGCTGTTCAGCGGCCAGCCCATCTCCGACAAGCAGCTGACCGAGGTGCTCGGCCACACGCCGCTCGAGGTCGCCGGGGGGGTGATCCTGGGGGTTGCCTGCGCGGTGCTCACCTGGTTGCTCTGGCGGTAGATTCTCCCGTACGGGTGCGAATTCCCGGTTTTATTCTTTCGAGACCTGGTCGGTATTGAGAGCCGTTCCGGCCTCAGCTTTCCCCCTGCGATTTTCTCTTCGAGCGGATCCCCCGCGGACGCGCGGCCAAAACCCGCCGTTTAAAAGTGGGGGCGAGGAGCTTACACTCCCCAGCTCTCGGCTTCGTCCGCCATGCGGCGGGCGGTGTGGCGCCCGGAGATCATCGCGGTGGGCAGGCCCGTGCCGGGATGGGTGCTGGCGCCGGCAAAATACAGGTTGCGGTAGCGGGAATGGCGGTTCCCGGGACGGAAGTACCCGAGCTGGAGCAGGTTGTGGCACAGGCCGTGGGTCGAGCCGTTGACCAGGTTGTAGCGCTTCCGCCAGGAGAGCGGGGTGAAGCTCGTCTCGAACTTGATATGGCTCTGGAGGTCGCTGATCCCCACCTGCTCCAGGCGCCGGAAAACCTGCGCCCGGGCCTGGTCGCGCAGGGCGGCCCAGTCCTGGTCGCCCCCCTCCGAAAGGTGACCGACCGGCACGATGCCGATCAGCGTGTCCTGCCCCGGAGGGGCCATGGACGGGTCGAGCCGTGCCGGCGCGTGGACGTACACGCACGGGTTGGCGGGCAGCCCCAGTTCGCCGATGATGGTGTCGAAGTTCTGCCTGTAATCGTCCGCCAGGAAGAGGGTGTGCGGACCGATCTGCGGGTAAGGGCGGTCTACCCCCCAGAAGAAGCTGATCACCGAGCAGGAGAAGCGCTTGCGAGACAGCCGCTTCGCTTGGCCGTCATCCGGCAGCAGGGAGTCATAGACGTAGGGCAGGTCCGCGTTCGCCAGCACGGCACCGGCCTCCAGCCGCTCGCCCCCCGCCAGCTGCACCCCGCGCGCCGCCCGGCCCTCCACCAGCACCCGCTCCACGGCGCATTCGTACGCAAACTCCACGCCCGCCTCTCGGGCCAGGTCCACCAGCGCCTCCACGATCGCGTACATCCCACCTTTCGGGTACCAGACCCCGTGCGCGAGCTCCGTGTACGGCATCATCGAGAAGGTGGCCGGGGCTTCGTAGGGGCTCAGCCCCATGTACACGTCCTGGAAGGTGAAGGCGGCTTTCAGGCGCGGGTCGGTGAAATAGCTCCCCATGTTGCGGTAGTGGTTCACCAGCGGCTTGATCTGGTAGAGGAGGGGCAGGTTCCCCAGGCAGAAGAAATCGGACGCCTGGCGAAAATCTCGGTCGACCAGCTTCTCGACCGCCAGGTCGAAATGCCGGCCGCCTTCAATCAGGTAGCGCAGCATCCCCTGGAAAGCGCCCGGCTCGAACGCCTCCAGCTGGGCCTGCATGGATTTCATGTCTGAGGTAAGCGCCAGCTGGCGGCGGTCGTCGAAGATCAGGCGGTAGGTCGGGTCGACGCGCTTCAGGTCCAGCAGGCGCTCCATCGGCGCCCCCAGCGCGGCGAACTCCGCCTGGTAGAGTGGGGCCATCACCATCAGGGTCGGGCCGGTATCGAAATGGTGCCCGTCCCGGGTAAAACGGTCGCAGCGCCCGCCGGGGTGGGCGTTCTTCTCGAGCACCGTCACCTGGAAGCCTTGCTTGCGCAGGTGGATCGCCGCGCAGATCCCGCCCACGCCCGCCCCGATCACCAGCACGGACTTCTGCTTCATCGTTCCTCGGGCCGGACGGGCTGCAGCGCGAGATCGCGCGGGTCCGCCGCCGCGCGCCGCAGCCGGAGGAGCGAAGAGACCGTCCGCCACAGCATCCAGGCCGCGGCCCGCGGGGATTTGCGCTCGGGGTAAGCCGCCCGCAGGCGGTACCCGCCGCGCTCGATCTCGCGCGCCGTCCACTCGAAGCGCGAGATGTACGCCAGGCAGGCCAGGCGGCGCCGCAGGCAGCGGTTCCCGGCCAGATAATCTCGCCCCGCCTGGAAATCCTGCTGCGCCAGCCTGACGCGTCCCCGCACCCAGGCGCGGAAGGCGGGATCAGCGACGTCGCCACAAGCCAGGCCCGCGCCCTCAGCGATTTCGCGCGGCAGGTTGACGTACCCCGCGGCGCAGTCTTCCGACCAGTCGCGCAGCATGTGGATGATATGCGCGCCCTGGACGGGCAGGTAGCAGGCCTCACCGTGCGGGGCGGGCGCGCGGTGGCCGATAAAGTGGTGCAGCGCATCCGTCACCGCGGTGGATAAGAGGCGTGAGTAGTTCGCGAGCTCCGCCTGGGAGATTGGGCGGCCGCGGCGTCCGGCATCAAACGCCATCACCGCCATCATGCTGCGCAGGTAGGACTGCAGCCCGCTCGACGGCTCCCGGTCGCCGGCGACCAGGTCCACCAGCATGCGCTCCTCCGGGCAGGTCTCGCCCGGGCCCTCACCCCAGGTCTTGCCTGCCTTACGGGCATAGCAGTCCTCCAGAAGGTGCTGCTGGCGCTGGATGAAGGCAGAGCGCTCCGCGGGGGAGGCGGAATCCCCGTCGAGGAGATCATCCACCCAGCGAAAATACGCGTACGCGCGGTACGCGTCCGGCACGAGCGCGCGGTCGGCCAGCAGGCGAATCGTGTAATAAGTCTGCGCGCTGGAGCTGCGGGTGATTTCCGCGGCTAAACGATCGCTGCGAGCCTGATCAGGTTTCATGGCAGCCTCAAACACTTCGCGTCGAAAAGAAGAGACCTGGTCGAATCAATTCATCCCTATATACGCGGCCATGGGTGGATGGTTGCTTCTTTGCTGCGATGTCTTGTGGGGTAAGGGGTAAAGGGCGGGATTCGTCCGGGATCGTTGCTTTAATCATACGCCAGAATCAGCGCATTTTTAGATCGGTTTTCAGGATGGGGAGGCAGGCGGGGCTGTCCCTTGCAGGCAAAGATTCTTGCTGATTCCCTAAACTTTACTTGACATCAGCCGACAACCTCGCTATAATGTACGTACATTTCATTTGTACGTACATTTCGCGGCGGCCCATCGACCCATGCCAACCCTCGATCCGGAATTGCGCATTCCCTTGCATAGCCAGCTCAAGCAGACGCTGCTCGAGCAGATCGAGGATGGTGTATACAAACCCGGCGAGATCCTTCCGCCCGAAGTGAACCTGGCGAAAGATTACTGCATCAGCCGGGCGACCGTGCGGCGAGCGATGCAGGAGATGGAGCACGAAGGCTACATTCACCGCATGGCAGGTAAAGGAACCTTCGTGCTGCGCGCCCGCATCGATCGCGGGCTGTCGCGTATGACCAGCTTCTCGGAGAACATGCGCGAGCGCGGGCAGGAAGTCACCTCGAAGTACCTGGAAATCACCCGTAAAGCGCCCCCGGAGCACATCGCCAAGATGCTGCAAATCGAACCAGGCGAGAAGGTGCCGTACATCTACCGCCAGCGGCTGGCAGACGGGCTGCCCATTGCTTTGACGATCTCCTATATCCGCGCGCCAGCCGGGGTCAGTCTACCCGTGAACGAACTGGGGCCGAACGCATCGTTGTGGTCGCTGCTTGAAAAGAAGGGGGTGCGGTTAATTGAATCGGACAAGACCATCGAGGCGATCCTGGCCAACGAGGAGTACGCGCGTTTGCTCGATGTGAACGTGAGCGCGCCACTGCTCCTGGTCGAAAGCATTGTATTTACAGTCAACCATATCCCGGTTGAGTACTCACAGGTCATCAGCTCGGGCGACCGTTACAAATATACGATCCATCTAGACCGGTAGCCTGGTTGATCCTTATTGTTTTCCTTCTTATTCCACCGGTTATCGCTATTAAATATTAGCGAATCGGATAAACAAATCTTGTCTGACCAGAGAGGAGGTGCGACCCGGACCACCGTTCCTATAGATTTGTGTTCGTCCGTCTTATCACGTCCGCGTACTTTGAAGAGAAGGAGCATGCAATGACTGGAAAGTTTATGAAACAGATTTTCTTCCTACTCGTCATGGCAACGATGGTACTGAGCACGGTGCAATGCGCGCCGGCGCCCACCCCAACGCCCGCAGCCCCGGCTGCCGCGCAACCGACCCAGCCACCTGCCGCGCCGGCTCCGACGGAGCCTCCTGCCGCAGCCGCCCCGACAGTCGCCCCGCCAACACCGGTCAACCCGCGGCCCTATGATGGCGTGCAGATCACCCTGGCCTCGATGACCGACCAGTACGTCCAGGCTTTCCGCTACTTGCTGCCGCTCTTCGCAGCCAAGACCGGGATTCAGATCACCATGGACGAACTGGGCTACACAGACCTGTACCAGAAGATCACCGCCGACTTCGTGGCTCATACGGCTCAATACGACCTGATGACCACCGATATCGTCTGGTCAGGCCAGTTTGCCGCGAATAAAAATACCCTTGACCTGACCGACCTGATCGCCAGGGACAAAGTTGTCATCAATCCTGACGATATCCCCGCGGTGATGTGGACGGAGGGCGAATACCAGGGCCGCCAGTACGCATTCCCGCTGGGTGGCTACGCCAATGTGCTGAACTACCGCAAGGACCTCTTCGACGCGAAAGGCCTCAAGCCCCCGACGACCCAGGAAGATCTGCTCAAGGATGCTCAGGCGCTAAATGACCCCGCGCACGGCGTCTATGGGATCGCGCTGCTCGGTGCGGGCTCGGCCGGCGCGCAAGATTTCATGGTCTTCGTTCAGCAGCACGGCGGCACCATCCTGGATAAGGATGGCAAGGCTAAGGTCAATACCCCCGAGAACGTAAAGACCCTCGAGTACTTCGGCTCGCTGTTCAAGTATGCCCCTCCAGGCAGCGCCAACTACTGGTGGGACGATCGCGAGACCGCATTCCGCCAGGGTAAGGTTGCGATGATGGAAGGCTGGAGCATCTCCCGCAACGACTATGAAGACCCATCGATGTCACAGGTGGTGGGCAAAGTCGATATCGTCAAAGCGCCAACCTCGGCGGGCATGACCCCGGTCTACGGCTTTGGCGGTTGGGGGATCGGCATCAACGCCGACTCAGAGAAGGTCAAACAGGAAGCTGCCTGGGAGTTCATCAAATGGCTGTCTTCCCCGGACGTCCAGAAGCTGTGGGTCGAGCATCGCGGTCCGCCGCTGCGCATCAGCACGATGAAGGACCCCGAAATCAACCAGAAACTGCCCTGGATGCCCATCCTGCTCGAATCCTTCCAGAACGGCGACGGAAACTACCGCCCGCGCATCCCACAATACAGCATTATTGAAGACGCGCTGGGCACGAACGTGAACGCTTTCCTGGTTGGTAAAGAGACCGCGCAGAGCGCGCTGGATAAAGCCCAGGCTCAGATCGAAAAGAACTGGCAATAAACCTTCAACGCTAACATCATCGGGGATGGAATCCCTTCGCGGGGATTCCATCCTCTCCTCCGGAGGTGGTGATTGGCCAACTCAATTGCGATCAAGTACCGGCAGTCTTTCGCGGCTCGGTATCGCCGGTTCATCCTGGGGAACGGCGCGTACGTGGGGCTGCTGCTGCCTATCTTGATCTTCGTGGCGGTGATCGCCATCTACCCGCTATGCTTTTCAATTGTCATCAGCCTGTTCAAATACCGGCTGACCGATCCGAACCAGACGAAGACCTTTATTGGCCTGGCAAACTACATCAAAGCTTTCAATGACCCGGTTATTATCGGGGCGCTGGGTACCACCCTGCAATTCGTGGTGGGGACGGTGGTGCTGGAGATCGCCTTCGGGCTGGGGCTGGCGATGCTGCTCTCCGCGGAGAATTTTATCTCCCGCTTTATCCGGTCGTTCCTGCTGCTGCCGATGGCCCTCCCGCCGCTGGTGATCGGATTGGTCTGGAAAGCGATGTACAACGCGGATTGGGGTGTCATCCCATACTACGCCAAGCTGATCGGGTGGAATATGGGCAGCGGGCCCCTGGCGACGCCCGGGGCTGCGATGCCCGCCGTGATCCTGGTAGATG
>JAJYJF010000050.1 GCA_021796375.1 Chloroflexota bacterium
CCCTCCTGGGGGTGCGGCCGATCGCCTGGCAGGCCTTCCAGCTGCTGCTCACCCTGATCTCCGCCTGGGGCGTCTACTGGGTGACGCGCAGCCTGTGGCCGCGGGCCGGCTGGCAGAGCGCCGCGGCGGCGCTGCTCTTCCTGGTCTACCCGGTCTTCACCGCGCACGCCATCTCGGTCACCTTCCACCAGCAGTGGCTGCAGTACGCGCTGTTCCTGATCTCGCTGGGCCTGACGGTCCAGGCGGCGCGCGCCGCGGGCGCCCGGTCCCGGCTGTTCACCGGGCTGGCATTGCTGCTCTCCGCGGTGCAGCTGACGGTGACCGAGTACTTCGCGCCGCTCGAGCTGCTGCGCCCGCTGGTGCTGTGGCTGGTGGCCCTGCAAACGGTGGAAGGACCGGCCTGGCGCCGGCTGCGCGCCGCGCTGGTCCAGTACCTGCCCTACCTGGCGGTGGTCGTGATCTACGGCCTGTGGCGCGAGGTGTTCATGCGCCTGCCGGGGCCCGACCCGTACCAGGCGACCATGCTGTCCGGGCTGGTCCACGCCCCGCTGAAGACAGCGGTCTCGCTGGCGCAGGTGGCCCTGCAAGACAGTGCCTATTCGCTGGTCTCGGTCTGGGCGAAGATGGCAATCCTGGGGAAGGTCGACTCGCTGCGCTTCACCCCCTTCACGTGGGTGGCTTTCGCCGCCAGCCTGGCGGCCGCCGGCCTGGCCTTCGTCTATCTCAACCGGGTGAGCCTGCCGGACCTATCCGGCGAGCCGGGCGAGCGGAGCTGGATCGGGCAGGCGCTGGTGCTGGGCGCCGCGGCGTTCCTGCTCGGCTGCACCCCGGCCTGGATCACCGGCCGGGAGATTCTTTTCGACGCCCACTCCGACCGCTACGCCCTCCCGGCGATCTACGGGGCCAGCCTGCTGTGGGTAGCTTTGATCAGCGCCGTGGGCCGGGTCCGCGGCGGGCGCTCCGCGCTGCTGGCGGTGCTCATCGGGCTGGGCGCCAACCAGCAGCTGCGCGCGGCCAACGACTACCGCTGGATCTGGGATTCCGAGCGCTCTTTCTACTGGGAGCTGGCCTGGCGGGCGCCCGGACTGCAGCTCGGCACCGCCCTGCTGACCTACCAGGAGGTATTCCCCAACCAGGGGCTGTTCTCCTCGAGCGCGGCGCTGAACCTGCTCTATCCCCAACCGACCCCCACCACAAGCCTGGGCTACTGGTGGTACACCCTCTCCCCGCGCTACCACGCCGGCCAGTTCAGCGAGCCGATCCAGCTTAACTTCCAGACCACTTTCCGCAGCCTGCACTTCGAGGGCGGCTCCCCCAATACGCTGCTCGTCCAGTTTGACCCTTCGTACGGGTCCTGCCTGTACGTGGTCACCCAGGCCGACCGGAACGATCCCAACCTGCCGCTGCTCGACCGGGAGATGGCCTCCCTCACCAACCTGAGCCTGATCCAACCCCAGCCCGCCAGCGGCTGGAAGCCGCCCGAGGCCATGTTTGGCCCCGAGCCCAGCCGCACCTCCTGGTGCTACTACTTCGAGAAAGCCGACCTGGCGCGCCAGTCCGGCGATTGGGCGCAGGTGGCGGCGCTGGGAGATCAGGCCCGCCGGAAAGGCTACTCCCCGCAGCAGAAGTCCGCGGCGGCCCAGGAGTGGCGGCCGTTCATCCAGGGCTACGCGGCGGTGGGCCGCTGGAAGGACGCAGCCGACCTGACCATCCAGCTGGGCCAGAAGGGCGGCGCCTTCAAGAGCGCGGCCTGCGAGATCTGGCAGCAGGCCGCCGGTGGAAAGGCGGCAGGCGCGGAGCTGGACGCCGCGAGCCGCCGGGTCAGCGGCGCGCTGGGCTGCGGCGCGGCGTATTGAGCGCTCCCCCGGAATATTCGGGTTGTGCGGGATCGATCGACGGGATCGAGAAGGGGACATCGTATGGACGAAACCCAGCGTGAAGAGATTGCCCGGCTGACCGAGGAGTACGGCGGCGCCTGGGGCGTCTGCCACACCCGGCGCCTGCTCCACCTGATCGAGATCATCGGCGCCGGGCTCGACTACGACCGCGACGTCGTCTGGCTGGCAGCTCACCTGCACGATTGGGGAGGCTACGCGCCCTGGGCCCAGGAGGGGGTCGATCACGCCGTCCGGTCGCGGCAGGTCGCCGAGGCGTACCTGGCGGAGCACGGCTTTCCGCAGGCCACTTCCGGGCGCGTGCTGGACTGCGTCGCGTTTCACCACCAGGCCGGGGCAGACCGGCCTATCGAGGCGCTCCTGCTGAGAGACGCGGATGCGCTGGATTTTTTGGGGGTAGTCGGCGTCTTGCGGGATTTTTCGAAGAACCCGAAAGACATGCGCAAGGCTTGCGAGACCGCGCGGAAGCGGCGCGAAAAGCTGCCCGGCATCCTCTGCCTGGAAAAGTCGCGCAGCCTGGCCGCCGAACGGGTCGCGCAGATGGACGAGCTGCTGGCCAGCTTCGAGCGCGATACCTGGGGTAACTTCTAATCCCGATTCTCGACTCACATCCCTGCGGTGCTCCATGCGATCCAAAAAATCCCCCAGCGGGTCCATGTTCCCCTACTATTACAAAAACGGCGAGCTGTTCGGGGTGCACCTGGGCAGCTACGAAGACCGTGAAGACGATCTCATCGCCATGATGAAAGCCGAAGAGGCGTTCTTCCTGGGAGAGCACCTTTCGCTCGGGGTGTGGCTGGATCTCTACGAGGACCGCCTGACGGACCGGGTGCTCCACCAGCTGACCGGGATGATCTGCCGCATCCAGCCGCGGGTCACCCGCCTCGCCCTGGTCGGGGTTTCCTTCTGGGACCGGCGCAAGATCAACCGGCTGCTCAAGGAAGCCGGGGTGACCCCTCCTCTGCCCGTTCGCTTCTACTCCGACCCGGAAGAGGCGAAGACCTGGCTGGTGGGCAAGAGCCGCTAGCCGGAAAACCAGGGGGTTATAATCATCAGACGGAGTGAGGTGGAGTATGTCCAAACTTGCTGAGCAGCTGGACCAGATGACCCGCCCCGCCGAGACGCTGGTGGAAAAGCTCCCGGGCGGCGCGGTGCGCTGCCTGGCCTGCGGCCACCGCTGCCTAATCAAGCCCGGGCGGCGGGGGATCTGCCAGGTGCGCTACAACGAGGACGGCGTCTTGAAAGCGCCCTGGGGGTACGTGGCCGCGCTGAACGTCGACCCGATCGAAAAGAAGCCCTTCTTCCACGTGCTTCCCGGGCAGGACGTGCTCACCTTCGGCATGCTCGGCTGCGACTTCCACTGCGGCTACTGCCAGAACTGGTTCACCTCCCAGACCCTGCGCGACCCGGCCAGCGAGGAGTCGCTGGGCCTGGCCCGCCGGGCGAGCCCGGAGCAGCTGGTGGCGGCCGCCCTGCGCAGCGGGGCAAAGCTGGTGGCTTCCTCCTACAACGAACCGCTGATCACCAGCGAGTGGGCGGTGGACGTGTTCAGGCTGGCAGCCCAGGCCGGGCTGCAGTGCGCCTTCGTCTCCAACGGCAATGCCACCGTGGAAGCGCTGGACTACCTGCGCCCGCACCTGGCCGCCTACAAGGTGGACCTGAAGACGATGCAGGATAAGCAGTACCGCAAGCTGGGCGGGGTGCTGCAGCACGTGCTGGATACCATCCAGCGCGCCCACGCCCTGGGCCTGTGGGTGGAGGTGGTGACCCTGCTCGTGCCGGGCTTCAACGACAGCGTGGAAGAGCTGTGGGAAGCGGCGCGCTTCATCGCCTCCGTCTCCGCGGATATCCCCTGGCACGTGACCGCCTTCCACCCGGATTACAAGATGACCGGCCCCGACCCCACCCCGGTCAAGGGGCTGCAGCAGGCCGCCGAGATCGGCCAGGAGGCCGGGCTGCATTACGTCTACGCGGGGAACTTAAGCGGCCGGGTGGGCAGCCTGGAGGATACCCACTGCCCGCAGTGCGGCACGCGGCTGGTCCAGCGCCGCGGCTTCACCCTGCTCGATTACCAGATCACCGCCCAGGGGACCTGTCCGAAATGCGCGGCCAGGATCCCGGGGATCTGGGCCGGCTAACCGCTCACTTTCTTTCCCCCACCAAATCCGCGATAAACACGTCCATGGCCACGGATGGGTCCATCTGGCTGGTTTTGAAGGATTCGTCCAGGGCCAGCAGGCGGCGGTAAATCTCCTCCAGCCCTTCCGGGGAGAACCGCCGGGCCTGTTCAACGATCTTTCCGGCCACGAATGAAGAGGCGGGCATCTTGATCGGGTCGCCCTTCAGGTTCTCGATCACCTCTTTGGTCCCCCCGCCCGCGTCGAGGATCTCGCGCGCCAGGAGCAAGAAGCGGAACTGGCGGGTGATCATGGCGAAGATCGACAGCCAGTCCTGCTCCTCGAGCAAGACGTGCAGGCGGCGGGAGGCCTCCTGGCCGTCCCGGGCGCCCAGCGCGTCGACCAGGGCGAAGATATCCGGCTGGTTGACGCGGGCGGTCAGCAGCTGCACGTCCGCTCGCTCGACCGGCCGGGCGCGGTTGACGTAGAGGAGGGCTTTGTCGATCTCCAGCGCCGCCACGCGCGGATCCGCGCCCACCAGGTCCACCAGCTCGGCGGCCGCCTGGGGCGCGAACTCTCCCCCCATCGATTCGGCGGTCTTGCGCACCCAGCGCTGCATCTCCGGCCCGTTCGGGACGGGGAAAACCTTGACCAGGGCTTTGCCCCCCGCCTCCCGCGCCCAGGCCAGCAGCCAGTGCCTGGCCGGCAGCAACTCCCAATCTCCGCGGCGGATCTGGTCTTCCACGACCAGCACCAGGGCGGTGGTGGGCGGCAGCCCCTCCAGCAGCGCCTGGAACTGGGCCTGGTAGCGGGCGTGCTCGGCTTTCTTCTCGGCGTCCGGCTGGCGGGCAAACGGGTGCGCCAGGACGACGACCCGCCGGTCGGCCAGGAAGGGGATGGAGGCGGTGGCGGTGCGGATCTCGTTGTCGCTGGCGCTGCGCCCGTCCAGCCGGGTGAAATTCAGATCGGCGGTGGTCGGGTCGCCCAGCCTGGCGTACATGGCGGCGACGTACTGCGCGATGGCATACTCGTCGTCGCCGTGCAGGATGTAGACCACCGGTTTCTCGTCAGGCAAAGCAGCGCTCCTGTTGTGGGGCTGGCTCCGCGGCCCTTCCCGCCCCGGGTGCACCGCCGGCATGGAGGCGGGCGCTGGCGGGGTCCTCCGCTCCGGGCGGAGCGGCGCAGCTCCCGGGGGTCGGGCGCGAAGATTCATCCATCGGGTCCATTAAACCACATCTGCCGGGGGAGTTTGCCCGCTAAATCCAGCTCTTCTGGCCCTGCTCAGAAAGTGACGTATGTCACACAATTAACAGTGACAATATAAATAAAATGCACAGAATAATGGTTGTATAATCTTTTTGGTTGTGAACTATTTTACAAGCGGCTAATCCTCGTTTGCATAAGGAGTGATGCGTGCCACAGAGAAGGTATTTCCTCCTGTTGTCCATTCTCGGGTCCATGCTGCTGGTCGCCTCTGGCATCTGGCTGGCAACTGCCCACCCGGTCAGCGCTCAGTGCGGTTCAGGGGTATCCTCGTGCAAGAACTGCCACGAAGTGCAGGGGAAAAAGCCGGTCAACAACGACGGTACCCCGTGGCATCAATCCCATGCCTTCGGTGATTTTTGCAACGTCTGCCACGGGGGAAACAGCCAGTCCATGGACAAGACCGCGGCGCACACCGGCCTGGTCCCGCCGCTATCAGACGTTAAAGCCTCCTGCCAGCAGTGTCACGCCAACGATCTGATGGCCCGCGCGCAAGTTTACGCCACCAAGCTGGGGGTCACCCTGGGCAGCGGCTCTTCCACTCAAGCCACCAGCGCCCCCGCCCAAACCACGACACCCGCGGCGGCTGCGGCGGCCCCGGCCCCGGTCGCGGGGAGCGCGGTGACGACGACCAGCCTGGCGGTGAACGACCCCAACCTGGTGGATTATACCCGGAACTACGACCAGATTGTCCTGGGCGAGAAGCCAACCAATTGGGGAAACGTCATCCTGCTCGTCGTGATCGGGATCGTCGGCGTGGGGGGAGGCGGTTTCGTCGCCGCCAACGAGAAATGGGTCAAGTTTTCCTTTGGGGACACAAAAAAGGTGGGGGACGAGTATCCGAGCGAGGTCGTGGACATGCTGCCCGATCTCACCAAGCTCAACCCGCGGACGCGTAAATCGATGAAAAAGATCCTGGACAAGCCAGAAAAAACGGAAAAAGTACTCGGCCTGATCGACGAGATCGTCTCGGACGAGAAAAGCGAGGAATGAGGATATGAAATTCATTCTCAGTTACATTCGCAAGGAAACCTGGTCTCCTTACGCGGCCGGCGTCTTGCTCGGGGTGGTATCCATCCTGACGGTCTGGCTAAACAAGAGCCTGCTGGGAGCCTCGGGCGCGTTTGAGAACCTTGCCGGGATGATTGGCAAAGCCGTATCGCCGGCGGCCTTTAACATCCTGTATTTCAACTTTGTCATGCCCCCCGGAATCACCTCCGGCGTCATCCTGGTGATCGGGATTTTCTTTGGGGGGATGATCGGCGCGGCCACCAGCAAAACCCTCAAGTGGGGGAAGAAAGATGCCTTGAACAGCGACTTGCAGTGGAAGCGCATTTTTGGCCCTCAGGTCTGGAAACGCTGGGTGCTGGCTTTCGTGGGCGCGATCATCCTGGAATACGGCGCCGGGATCGCCGGAGGCTGCACCAGCGGGCTGGCAATTTCTGGCGGGATGCTGCTCGCGCCGGCCGCTTTCCTGTTTATCGCCGGGATGTTCGCTTCCGGTATCGTCATAGCCTGGTTAATCTACCGCAGGAGTTACTGAGATGGCAGGAACTGTGTTGACCTTGTTGCTGGGCGTCATTTTCGGCTTTTCGCTCAATAAAGCCGGGCTGACCAAGTACCACAAAATTGTGAACGTCTTTCGCTTCACCGATATGGCCGTCCTGAAATTCATGCTGACCGGGCTGGCCGTGGCGATGAGCGGGTTGTTCGTCCTGCGCGGCGCCGGGGTGATCACCTTCCCGAACGTCCCGGCCACCTACGTCGCCGGGAATCTGGTGGGCGGGCTGATCTTCGGCACCGGAATGGCCCTCACCGGGTTCTGACCGGGCACCTGTGCCGCCGGGTCCGGCGAAGGAAAATTAGATTACATCGTCCCTGGTCTGCTGGGTTTCTTAACTGGCGCAATGATTTTTGGACTGACTTACCAGCAGGTTTTCCCGCAGATCTCCAAGCTGGCAAATCTGGGCAGCGTTGTCATCCCCGATCTTTGGAACCTCGATCCCTACCTGACCGTGCTTGCCTTCGTGCTCATCTCGCTCATGCTGTTCTACATGATCGACCGGGTGGGCTGGCAGCGCAAAGACAGTCAGGAAAAGCTGTAAAAACCAGGATCAAGGCCGGCCGCTGAGCCAAAGCACCTGCGAGCCAATGGAACTATTGGTTTGGAAAAGCCCATGACAAAAACCTTTTCAAGACGAGCCTTTCTAAAATTTAGCGGAGCAACCGCGGCAGCTTTGATGGTGGGCAACTTTGTCCCCTTCCAGGTTGCTCAAGCCGCGAGGGAAGCGGGCTTGCTGGATGCGGAGAACTCGGGTTACATCCCCAGCATGTGCGAGATGTGCGTCTGGCGCTGCGGCCTGCTGGCCAAAGTGAAAAACGGGCGGGTGGTCAAGCTGGAGGGCAACCCGGAACATCCCCACTCGAATGGAAAGCTATGCCCCCGCGGCCAATCCGGCCTGATGAACACGTACGATCCGGACCGGGTGCTCACCCCCCTGATCCGGGTGGGGCAGCGGGGCGAGGGCAAATTCCGCAAAGCCTCCTGGACAGAAGCGCTGGACCTGACCGCCAGCAAGATGCTGGAGATCAAAAAGAACTATGGGGCCGAGGCCATGATCTTCTCGTCCACCCATAACCTGAGCCAGCCGCTCTTCGAGAACCTGCTGTACGCTTTCGGCTCGCCCAACTACGGCACCCAGCGCAGCCTGTGCTTCAACGCCATGATCGTCTCGAACCTGATGACCTACGGCATGGAAGAGCCCGACCGGATTTACGACGACAAGCTCAAGTACGTCCTGCTGACGGGCCGCAATCTCTTCGAGGCGATCTCCACCTCCGAAACATCCGCCCTGAGCCATGCCATCGACCGCGGCGTCAAGGTCGTCTACCTCGATCCGCGCTTCACCAAAACAGCCGCCAAAGCCGCCGAATGGCTGCCCATCAAGCCCGGGATGGACCTGGCCTTCCATCTGGCCTTGCTGAACGTGATCCTGAGCGAGGGGCTGTACAATCACGATTTTGTCACCCGGTACACCATTGGCCTGGACCAGCTGCAAAAAGAGGTCGACCACTACACGCCCGCATGGGCCGCGCCGCTGACGGGCATCCCGGCCGAGACGATCACCCGCATCGCGCGTGAGTTCGCCGCCGCCGCGCCCAATGCCCTGGCGCACAACGGCTGGCGCACGTCCAATTTCGTCAACTCCTTCCACACGCAGCGCGCGATCGCAATCCTGAACGCGCTGGTGGGCAACTGGAATGTGGTCATGACCGCCGCCGCGGGGGAAGGGAGCGGCCCGCTCGGCACGCTGAAGCAGCCGCCCTACCCACGCGTCTCTGCCTTGCGGCTGGACGGCGTCCCCTGGAAGTACCCGCTCGTGCCCCTCACCATCGGCGTGTTTCAGGAGCTGCGCGACAACATCGTCAAGGGCGACCCTTACCAGCCGCACGGCTGGTTTATCTCGCGCCAGAACCCGGCCATGTCGCTCCCGGACCGGGGCAAAACGTTCCAGGCTCTCGAGAAGATGGACTTCATCGTCACCGTGGATATCCTCATGAACGACACGGCCTGGTTCTCGGATGTGGTCCTCCCCGAAGCCTCCTACCTGGAGCGCTACGATCCGTTGACCATCGTGGGCGAGCGGGCCTACCTGCGCCAGCCGGTGATCGAACCCCTGGGCGAAGGCCGGTCTGCGCTGTGGATCTATAAGCAGCTGGGCGAGCGCCTGGGGTTGGGGGATTATTTCCAGTACAAAGATGAGGAAGACTACCTGCGCCAGCAGCTGGCGCCCCTCGGGGTGAGCCTCGAGGACGTAAAGAAAAAGGGCTACTTCGATCTTCCCAAAACTGAAGCGGCTGGTTTTTCCTGGCATACTCCCAGCGGGAAGATCGAGCTGTTCTCGAACACCCTCGCCAAGGTCGGTTTCCCGGGCGTGCCGGTCTGGGAGGCGCCCCCCACGCCCGGCGAGAATGAATTCTACCTGCTGACCGGGAAAGTGGCCCAACAATCCCAGTTCGGCACGCAGAACAACCAGTACCTGCACAAATATTCGGACGAGCCCCGCCTGTGGATGAACGCAAAAACCGCCGCCAAGCTGGGCATGAACAGCGGAGATTGGGTGGAGATCACCAGCAAGGTCGGGAAAGCCCACAGCATTTTACTGGCGACTGAAGCCATTCGCCCCGATTGTGTTTACCTGACCCCCGGGTACGGGCACCTCTCCAAAGGGCTGAAGACAGCTTACGGCATCGGCGTCAGCGACTCGGTCCTTCACGTCACCTATACCGACCCCATCAGCGGTAGCCAGGCGCTCAGCCAGACTTTCGTCACGGTGAAAAAGGCTTAGGGGTAGCGATGATTGAGATCAAACACAAGGCATTCCTTTTTGACGCCACCCGCTGCATCGACTGCCGGGCCTGCATGGTCGCCTGCAGCGTCGAGAATAATATCCCCAT
>JAJYJF010000051.1 GCA_021796375.1 Chloroflexota bacterium
CCCCGTGGGGAGGGAGATTCCGGACCTGATGCCGGTCGCCGGGGAGACGCCCTGGAAGACCGCCGAGGGGTCGATCCTGGTCGTCGTGGCGACGGACGCGCCGCTGCTCCCTCACCAGCTCAAACGCATCGCCAAACGGGTGCCGCTCGGCATCGCGCGGATGGGCGGGTACGGGGCCAACTCGTCCGGAGACCTCTTCCTGGCTTTCTCGACCGCCAACCCGGGCGCAGCCCGCAGCCGCGGGAGATCGCGAGTGGAATTCCTGCCCAACAGCCGCATGAACGCGCTGTTCGAGGCCACCATCCAGGCCGTCGAGGAAGCGATCACCAACGCGCTGGTGGCGGCGGAGACGATGCAGGGGGCCAACGGCTCGACCGTGTATGCCCTGCCGCACGACCGGCTGGTCGAAATCCTGAAAAAATACAACCGGCTGGATCGCCGGTTGTAGCCGGGCAGCAGATGGCGGGTCAGGGATCGCTGCCCAGCAGGGGCGCCTGCCCGATTTCCCATCAGGATCGCACGGGTTCAGGACGATACTTGATGATCATGTCGTCCTGACCCTTTCCCGGCAGGACACCGGGACGGTGAGGGCACCCTGCGGGTGAGTTGGATGGCAGTGCATCCGCGTTGCCGGCCATCCGTGCGGAGGACCTGGTCTTTTTTCTGATTATTCGCCAATCAAGAATTTCACGCACTGCAAGATCCTCGCCCTCCGGCCGGTCTCAGTGGCTGATGGAAGGCAGATAGAAGCTGAGGTGGGTGCCGACCCGGGTCAGATACGCCACCCCGCTGCCCTCGACGGCCGGATCGATCGAGCTCAGCTTCACCAGCACCCGCCCGTCCTGCGGCGCGGTCCAGGCCAGCAGCTCAGGCATGCCCAACCCCGGAGCCGATCCGGTGGCGCTCGGCGTGCCGGCTGAGGCGGCGTCTGCCCCCAGGTACACGGCGATCTGCGCCGCGGCCGGGCTGCCGGGGAGCGGCGTGGCCCAGATGAAGTAGCGCTGCCCGGCCTTTGCCTGGAAGGAAACCCAATCCTGGTCGGCCTGGCCGCCCTGGTTGTAGAACGTGCGCTGGATCGCGGGCCCATCGGGCGCCAGCTCGGTCGCGGCCTGCGGCGAATCCGCCCCCTCGTACGGGTCGTTGCCGTCCCCGGGGTCGACCATCGATACGCTGGCTTCCGCCCCGAAGGGATAGGCCTCGGCGTTCCCGGCCCGGTCCACCCCACGCAGGCGGAAGGAGAACCGGTCTCCGTACGCGCCGACGATCCAGGTTGAGCGCGCGCCCGCCGGAAGCGGCTCCACGCGGGGTGGGTCCTGGTTCCGGGTGATCTCCAGGTCGAAGTGGTCGATACCGGAGAGGTTATCCGACGCGGACCAGATGAGCTGCACGGCCGTGTTGGGGCTGGTGGCGGGCAGCGCGGACAGAGCCGTGGATGGGGGGGTGCGGTCCACGGTCAGGTTCCAGACCGCCGCATCGCTGGCGTTCTGCGCCCAATCGACTGCCCTGGCCAGGATGGCCACCCCGCCTGTCTCGGGGATCGCGGAGGGGTCGAGGGAGACCGACCAGCCGTCCGCCGGGTTCCACCCCGTGCCGATCTTCCACCAGCGCCCGGTCAGCCAGTTCGAGAGGTGGTAGTAGTAATCCACCCGGCTCAGCCCGCTGCCCCCCGCGCCGTCATTCCCGCTGATCTTCAACGTGCCCGTCTGGGCGTTCAGGTAGCCGCCGGTCGCCAGCCCGGCGATCGCGGCGGCCGGTGGGGTCGTGTCGGAAAGCTGCTGGACCCGGATGGTGTAGGTGAACCCCGGCCCGCCGCCGGGGTACGGGTCGCTGTACACGCGGATGTAATAAAGACCGCTGGCCGGAGCGCGGAAGCTCAGCCGCTGCGGCGAGGTATCCGCGGCATGGCCGGTCGCGAGCACGCTGGTTTTACCGGAATCCAGCAGGTCCAGCCGGGTCGGTTCTGCCGCGGCAGTCAGATCTACCTGGTAGACCCCTCCCTGGGAAGCGTCGAAGGAGTACCAGTCGATGTTCCCGGCCAGGCTCAGCGCGCCGTTTTGGGCCGCGCCCAGGCTGAGGGCCACCGCCGGCTGGTCCCAGGTGGTCCGCGAGCCGGTCTGGTCGACGCTCACGTCGTCAACGGCCCAGCCCACCCCGCTGTTCGCCTGGGCGTCGATGCTGTCGAAGAAGAAGCGCAGCCTTACCAGCTTGCCGCAGTACTTACTGCACGAGATCACGATGCCGTCCGGGCTGGAGAGCCAGGTATCGGGGGTATCCTGGAGGGACCCGGCGAAGGTATACAGGTCGCTGAACCCGCTGTAGCTGGTGCCGCCGTCCGCGCTGGCGGAGACCTGCACCCGGCGGACGTCCGCGTTCGGCCCGACCTGCGGCCTGGAGTAGCGGTACTTGAAGTGCACGTAAGAATCGCCGCTGGCCGGGATGGAGATCGCGGGTGAGGTGAGCGTCCCGGTGCAGCGCAGGCCGTCCTGGCAGGTGCCGTTCTGGTTGAAGACATACCCCTGGGTGTTTTCATATCCCGGGCCCAGGCTCCAGCCGGCGCTCGCGCTCCAGGACTGGGCGCCGGTGTCGAAGGTCGAGGCGAAGGGGGATCCGGCCAGGGCCGCGGCGGGCGCGGCCTGGGTCACGGTGAAAGGCTGGGAGGTCGAGGCCCACCCGCTCGGGCAGGTCAAGTAGGCGTTCGGATCTTCCTGGACGGGAGAGACGCACACGCGCAGGCTGTAGTTCCCCGGGGGAATGCCGTTCCCGGGCGAGAACGCGTCCAGCACCTTGTAGAAGTAGTGGCCGAAGGGACGCGCCCAGATGCTGTGGGACGGATCGCTGGTATTGAAAATCTCAGCCATAAAGTTGTAGTCGCCGCCGGTATCCTGCCAGCCCAGGATGATCGAATCGTCGCTGGTCAGGCTGGAGGGGATCAGCAGGCGCGGCGGGGAGGCGGCCCCGCCGCCGGCAAACACGCGCAGCGAGGAGGTGCTCAGGCTGCCGATTTCGTTATCCGCCAGGTTGGGGTCGGAGGCGATGAAGGTCTCAGCGCGGCCCTGGAAGGCGGGGTTTTGAAATAACGTCGCCGAGGCGCCGCTGCCGACCTGGATCGACGCTGCCTGTCTCGCGCCCAGGCTGCCGAGGGAGGCTCCATCCGGGTAGCTGCCGGGGCCGAACAGCTCGCAGGTCCCGGCATAGTTGGGCTCGCTGTACAGGGCTACCTGAGATACTTCGGGCGTGCACGCCGGGGGAGGAGGAGGGGACAAACTGCAGCCCTGCTTCACCACGGTGCGCGTCCCAAGACTGCCGATCGCCTGGTTGCCTTCGAGATCCCAGAGTCTCAGCGCAAGCGTCACCGGCCCATCCGGAAAATTGAGGTTCGCCGCGCACAGGTCAATGTCCTCGGCGAACGGGTTTGCCGTCTGGGCGCTGCCGACGTTGACCCACTCGCCGAACCCCCGGGCGATCACCTGCATCTTGGAGACGCCCAGGTCATCTTTGCCCCAGCCTTCGACGTGCACGCTGGAGCTGGAGAGCAGAGCGCCCTCCGCCGGGGCGGTCAGGCCGCCGTCCGGCCCGCTCGAGCCGTGGTTGCCGGAGACGTACGTGTCGCCCAGCTGGCACTCCGTGCCGTACTGCGGCAGGCTGGACGCCTCGCTGCACATGCGCGGCCGGCCGCCCTGGGTGGCCGGATCCCAGTTGACGCGCACGTCGCGGAAGGTAATGTCGACCGACTGGCCCCACAACCCGTAGGGATTGGTGTGCACCATGAAGTGCAGGTGCGAGCCCGTGCTCGCGCCGGTGTTATCCACGTGCCCGATGAACTGCCCCTGCACCACCTGCGCGCCTTTTACCCGCAGCGCGGAAGGGACGCTGTCTTGCTCCATGTGGTAGTACACCTGATAAGATACCGGGGTGGTGCTGGTATCCATAAGGATCAGGTAGTTGGTGTGCCCGGGGGTATGGTCGTCGTTCGGCCAGTTCCAAACGGCCGCGAAGACCGTCCCCCCTTTGGCCGCCAGGATGGGGAAATGCGTCCCATCCGCCCAGTCGAAGGCGTAGAGGCAATCCGTGCCGTAACAGGAAGCGTGCGAGACGCTCCAGGTGAGCCGCTTGGCCAGCCCGCCTTGCCAGGGCAGCAAGTAGCCGCCCAGGGTGATGTTGGTGACCGCCTGGGGTTGGGTCGGCGCTGCCAGGCTGGAAAGCTGGTATTCCTCCGGGATGAGATCCTGCGGCAGGCTGCTGAAGGCAGACTGCCAGGTGGAATCCGATTGAAAGGTGATCTGCCAGGCCGATGGCGAGGCGCCGGAAGCGGCTTCGCCGCCGGCGAGGGCCGCCGGTTTCAGGCTGGCGACCGCGAAGCCCGGCTCGCGCGCGACCGGCTGCCCGGACTGCGGGTCGAGGGCGGAAAGGTAGACGAGCGCCTGGCGCCCGTCCGCTGACATCGCCACGCGGTCCACGCGGATCTGGTTGATGGCGAACGCGAGGACGCCCGGGCGGGCGGCGACCGCTTCCTGCACGGCCTGCGCGATCGGACCGCTGTTATCCGCCGGGATGGGGGTCGGGGATGCGAGCTGGGCGCCGGGGGCGGCGGCAGCCCGCAAGGAAGTGCTGACCGCTGCTAAAAATACGAGCGGGGTCGCGATTAAGATCAGCCAGGCCAGGCGATGTTTCATAGCATCCTCGTGGGAACAATTTTGCGGGAGAGCAGATCAGAGCATGCTATCCCGCGCGATCGTTTCTCTCTTGCTGCAGCCTGGGGTGCAACAAGGATGCCAGGGGTTATGGATAGCCCGGTATGGGGGTTAGCGTTTCGTTCGGCGCCGGATATGGGTAGCCGGGGGTCGCGGGCGTGGTTGCGGCCTGCGTTCCGCCGGGCGTCGGGGAGGCCGTGGCGGCGGTCGCCTGGGCCGCGGGGGTGGTGGCAGCCAGGGTGGCTGTCGGCGCGTGGGTGGCCAGGAATACCGGCGTGGGTGGGGTCGGCGCCTGGGCGGTCGCGGTCAGCGAGACCGATGGCGCCTCCACGCCGGTAACCGCCTCGATATACGGGATGGCCCCCGTGCAGGCAGCGGTCAGATGACTGCCGACGTGCGGCCAATCGAGCGGCTCGTGGGCGGTCACCGCCTGGTTCATCGCATAGGTCAGGCACCCGGGCCCTACGTTATAGTTCGCCAGGGTGAACAGCCAGAGGTTGTC
The DNA here is from genome assembly GCA_021796375.1 of Chloroflexota bacterium. Lineage (GTDB taxonomy): Bacteria > Chloroflexota > Anaerolineae > Anaerolineales > Anaerolineaceae > JAJYJF01. The sequence continues at coordinate 5,194 of JAJYJF010000051.1, forward strand.
GTAGCTCGAAGCGACCCCGGGGGATTGGCGGGTGACGTTGTAGACTTCCTGGCCGACCTGCTCGCAGTTCGCCCGCAGGCTTTCCGCGAACACGTTGATGCTGAAGTTCGCCCGGGGGACGTCGATCCCCGCCGGGCAGTCCGGGCAGGCCGCGTTTACCTTGGTGACCAGCGCCCCTTTGAGCACCTCCCGGTGCGTCGCGGAGAGCTTGGGCCAGCCCAGGTTGCAGATATCCTTCTGGAAAACCAGCGGGCAGAACTGGTTGAAGAAATCCGGGTTCCAGAGCAGGGTCGTCTCGGCGCCGTTCGAGGTCAGCTGCCCGAGGCCGGCTTCGTGATAGGTCTGGTAAATCCCCGGCCAGAACTGGCTCTCCCGGTAGAAGATGTTCTTCATGAGCTGCGCCGGGACGCCGGTTTCTTTCGCCACGCGCAGGATCTTGGTATCGAACTGGTTCTGCCAGGCGGTCATCTTCGGTCCGGCCCGCTCGAGCCCGCACTCATTCGCGATCCCGCTCCCGACCAGGCCCCCGTTTGGGCAGCCGCTGGCATCCACGTCTCCGTGCTCGATCAGGACGCCGGCCAGGTAATACAGCGGCTCGTTGGTGGCCAGCTCATCCACCCGGTCCGGGGTGGTGAGCCAGCCGGGCGGGCCTTTCACGTCCGGGAAGGCATCCCACACCGCCGAGCAGCTGGCGAGGGGAGCGCCGCGCCACTGGCTGCTGATCACGTTCACATACCAGGACTGCTGATCGCGGGATTTCCCATCGGGGGCCATAAAATCTCCCACCGGGATCGCCCTGACCTGGGCGGTGAAGTGCTGCGACGAGTCCCCGTAGCTGGAATCGGCCCAGAATTCGACGCTGAGCCCCTGGGTGCCGGTCGGGGGGATGGGCAGGCTGCAGACCGGGCCCTGGCAGTCGAAGGGCTGGTCGCCCAGCGTCCCGTGGATGGCGATGATGGATTCGTTGGGGAGCGGCTCTTCGCCGGTCAGGACCAGGGTCGGCAGGCTCGAGCAGCGGTTTCCCGGCGCCGTCAGGTCGCAGCCGCTGACGGTCACCCCGACCGTCGGCGGGGGCAGGTCGACGGTGACATCCCGGGTGTAGTTCCCCGAGCCGGCGAAGTGCAGGTACACGCCCGCGCAGGCTCGTGTATCGCCGCCGGTCTGCGCCTGCGGGCAGGGCGGGGTGGCTGCGTAGAGGCTGTAGGTGTTGGCGTCGCAGTAGCTGGAGACCTCATACGCCTTGGGCAGGCCATCGTGCTCGACCCACAGCTGGCAGAGGACCGCATTGGTCTGCCAGCTGAGGACCCACCAGGCGTAGCTGGTGAACGGCACGTGAAGCACGGTCTTCCGCGCCGGGCCTCCCGACGGCGTGGGGGTGGGCGTGCTGACCGCAGCCAACACGGGCAGACCGGGCTGCGCCTGCCAGAGCGCCAGTCCTGCCAGCCCGATCAGGGCGATTGCCAACGCGCTGAACCTCCGCAGCCTGTGCATCTATGGACCTGAGGGAGTGCCCACCGAGGTCGCCGTCGGCGATTCCGTTGGGGAGGGAGTAGCGCTGGGGGTAGGTGTGGCCGTGCTCGTAGCTGTGACCGTCGAGGTCGAGGTCGTGGTGGGGGTGCTGGTCCGGGCGGACGTCGCGGTTGGGGTAAGGGTGATGGTGGGCGTCAGGGTCCGGGTGGGTGTGCGGGTGGGCGTGCGGGTGCTGGTCGCGGTGCTGGTGAGGGTTGCGGTCGGCAGGGGCGTGATGGTGGGGGTGGGCGAGACGGTCAGCTCCGCCTCCAGCGTGCTGACGCGTTCCGTCAGCGGGGCGGGGACCGAGACGTCATAGATGGCCTGCTGGAGCAGCGAGGCGATCGCCTCCCGGCGCGGGAGGAGCACCCTTGCCTGGCTCTCTGGCAGCTGCCAGGGATCCGTCTCGGCGCTGCCGACCTGGTAGTACGAGATGCGGCCCGGATCCCCCAGCTTGAGCGCCAGGGGGACCAGATTGGTCAGGTCAGTGAGGCCGAAATTGGTCTGGATCATGCCCTTATATTTCTGGTACAGGTCCGGCAGGCGGCTGAGGGTGCCGCCGGTGACCAGCCGGAAGAAGATCGTCCGCAGCACCTCCTGCTGGCGCAGGAGCCGGGCAGGCTCATCGCCCTGCGGGAGGATGCGACTGTAGCACAGCACCTGAGCTCCGCTGAGGTGCTGCTGGCCGGGGTTGAAAGAGCACGGTGGCGCCTTGATCGGCGCCAGAATTTGAAAATCCAGGCCGCCCAGGTCATCGATCAGGGCGGGAAAATCATCCAGGTGGGCGACCGCCCACCAGAACGGCTGGATGCCAAAGTTATAAGCCAGGGTCTGCTGCATCCGGCTGATTCCGCCCACCGGGAAAGCGACGTTCAACCGCTGCATGGTATACCCGGGGATATACACGTACAGCAGGGGCGGCAGCGAGACCAGGCTGGCCCGGACAGTCCGCGGGTTGAAAAAGAGCAGCGTTACGGAATTCGCCCGCCCGGCGTACTGCGACGTCCGGGCGGAACCGAGCAAGAGCACGACCTGAACCTCGTCCGGGACGCTCAAGCCGGCCGCGGGGGGAGGGAAGCTGGTCGGCGCCGGCAGGACCGGCGCGTCAAACCCGCCCCAGGGTCCGGATGGGTTCGTTTTTTCGGTTGTGCAGCCCGAGCTGCAGACTGCCGGGCTGGCGGATGGCAGAGAGGAAGGCGGCAGGGTCGCGCTGGGGGAAAGAGAGGATACCGCGGGGGATGGCGCTGGCGCAAGCCGCGGGCCCGCGCAAGAGAGCAGAAAAATCCCGGTGAACAACCCTCCCATTCCGAGATAGAACCACCCCCGGCTGGCGCCACGTATCGATGCTCCATTTCCCGGCCCAGGCAGCAAACTCAGCACCTTGTGAGAATTATAGCATGCAGTCCAGGATTCCAAAGCGGTAGACTGCTGCCCAAAAGAAGGATTCGCAGCGGTCCCGGCTACTTCACCGGGAGAATTTTCCCGCCAGTGAGCCGCACCAGATCGTCCGGCGAAAGCTTGAAGACGGCGTGCGGGGTGCCCGCCGCCGCCCAGATTTCCTCGTACTGCAGCAGGTCCTGGTCGATGAAGGTGTGAATCGGGTGGACGTGCCCCACCGGCGGTACCCCTCCGATCACGAAACCGGTCTTCTCCAGCACGTAATCCGCGTCCGGCTTGCCAACCGGCTCGCCGATCTCGGCGGCGATGATGCCCTCGCTCACCCGGTTGGGGCCGCTGGCGATGACCAGCACCGGGGTGCCGGTCACCTGCCCCTTCAGGAGGATCGACTTGGCGATCTGCTCGACCGTGCAGCCAACCGCCTGAGCAGCTTCTTTGGAGGTGCGGGTAGTTTGGGCCAGCTCGACCACCTGGTGGCTGCCGCCAAGGCGGTCGAGGGTATCCTGGACTTTTTGCGCGCTAGGGCTCAAGGATGTCATTTCGGTCTCCTGCCTGAACGGATCGTATCACGGGCGGTCTGCCCAACCCATAGAAAACGGGTTTGTTTCCGATAAAGATCGGGTTAATTCCCCGGATAGAGGACCTGGTCTGGGACCAGCGCCCGCACACCCTCCCCGGGCCGGATCGTCCCCGGCCGCTCGACGCACGCGACCACGCCGCGCAGGTGCAGCGCCTGGACCAGGAACCGGGCGTCCAGCCCGGGCCGGTCCGGGAAGTGGCTCTGTATCGCGCGGCCGGCAGTCAGGCACGGGCCGTTCTCGGCCTGGACGATCAGAACGGCTTCGCCCGGGAAGAACAGGCGCGTGCCGGGTGGGAGCTGGGTCAGATGGGGAATCCCGCCCAACGCCAGGTTGGCCCCCAGCCACTCCGGGCGGATTTCGTCGATGCCCATCGAATGGGCGGCCTGGGCCAGCTCCTCCACCGAGACGATCGAAACCTGCCGGCCGTTGCGAATGGTCGTCCCGCGCGGGTAAAACGAGGTGCGGCTGTCCGAGCGCATGGTCGTCCCGGCGTGGCGGTCGCCCGGGAACCCTTCCAGGGTCACCTGCGCCGCTTCCAGCGCCAGCGATTCGATGGTCTCGCCGGCGATCGGGACAAAGTAGACGCCGCGAACGCCGCCTTCAATCGTTAAAGACATTGGGTACCCTCACACAAGAAGTAGATTGCTATCCACGAATGGTTGTGAACAGCCTATCCAAATCCCAGCTCCCTCAGGTTCTGCTCGCGGCTGCGCCGCCCGGAGGATTTCCCCAGCAGCTCCTCCCAGAACTGGTCATTATACCGCCGCGAGCGCACCGGGATTGGCATGGGCATGCCCCAGCCCAGGAGCAGCACCTCTTCTTTGGGCTGCAGGCGGGCCAGCATCCCGCGCAGCGCGTCCCGGCCGGCCAGCCCCGAGAGGACGGCGTGAATGTCGTCGTCGTCCCCCAGCCAGCCGGAGATCCGCGTGCCGAGCTGGCTCATCACCTCGTCGTAGATTTGCGAGGGGCGCTGGTCGATGACCAGCAGCGTGACGTAGTACTTGCGCATCT
>JAJYJF010000052.1 GCA_021796375.1 Chloroflexota bacterium
CCGGGGCCCCGGAAGCCGCGGCGTCCCCTACCCCGGCCGGCAAATCGGCCGCTCCGGTTGGGACCGGCGCGGCCCCCACGCCGCCCCCGACCGGCTCCTCCCCGGCCGCCAGCCCCGCCGTGGAGGCGGCCGTCAGCGCGCTGGCCAGCGCGCTCAACCTGCCGCCCTCCCAGATCCGGGTGGTCTCGGCTGACCCGCACCAATGGCCGGACGGCTGCCTGGGACTGCCAGGCCCGGGCGAGATGTGCGCCATGCACGTTGTCCCCGGCTACCGGGTGGTGCTCCAGGCCGGCGGCGCGACCTACACCTACCGCACCGACCAGGTGGGCGACGAGGTCCGCGCTGAAAACCCGGCCGGCACGCCGGGCTCGCCCCAGACCCCTGCCGGGGCAGCCGCCCCGGGGGCGGTCAAGCTGCCCCCGGCGGTCCTGGACCGCCTCGCCGCCCTGCTGAAGCTGACCCCGGCGGATCTCAAGGTGGTCCAGGCTGAGTCCGTCCTGTGGCGGGACGGCTGCCTGGGGGTTTCCACCCCCGGGATGATGTGCGCCCAGGTGATAACCCCCGGCTACCGGGTGGTTGTCAGCGCGGGCGGAAAGCAGTACGAGTTTCACACCGACCAGAGCGGCTCGGCCATCCGCCAGGCGCCCCCCGCCGCGGGCTCGTGAGCCGCTCCCCGGGAGGAGCGGTGCCGGGGGCGGGGTGATTTCGCCCATGCGAGCACCCTCCGGGGGGGAGCGGGCTGGGTTGCGCCGCTCCGCCTTTTGATTTCCCTGCACCCCAACCGCAGCCGGTCCCTCTGGTATTTCGTTTCGTTTCGAGCTGCTATCTATTTACGCACGTTGGGGGAAACGAAAACAGGCACTTCACGGCACTTTCACCGGCAGAATACTGGTCGTCGGGCCGGCCACGCCTCGGGGAACCGGCGGGCCGTGAGTGGTTTGAACCCGCCGTGATCTCAGGAGGGAAAATGCCAGCGGTTTATCAACCCCAACTCATGCGCCTGGAATGCCGCCCTTGGTTTCGGGAGGGAGGAGCTGACCGAAGCCGCCGAGCGCCAGATTCGCCAGCTGCCGTTCAGCTCGATGTGGGGCAGCACTCATCCAAAAGCGATCGAACTGGGGGCAAAGCTGATCGAGATCACCTCTGGGAACTTCGCCCACGTTTACCTGGGCGCCGATGGCTCCGAAGCGACCGAAACCGCCTTGAAGCTCGCCCGGAACTTCCACCGCCTGAGCCAATCCCCGCGGGACCGGGGCCGCTTCAAGATCATCTCCTTGAAGGGCAGCTACCACGGCCTGGGGTTCGGCGGGGTCAGCGCTGCCGGATCGGATGAGCTGTGCAGCAGCTTTGGCCCTCTTCTTCCGGGGTTCATCTCGATCGAGCCGCCTTACTGCTACCGCTGCCCGTACCGCCACGAGCAGTACCCGGACTGCGGTCTGGAATGCGCCGAAGAGCTGGATCGCGTCATCCGGGCAGAGCAACCCCAGACGGTGGCGGCGTTTATCCTCGAGCCGGTGATGGGCGAACACGGCGTGATCGCGGGTCCTCCCGAATATTACCAGCGGATCGGGAAAATCTGCCGTGAACACGGCATGCTGCTGATTGCCGACGAGGTGACCACCGGGTTCGGACGCATCGGAAAGTGGTTTGCCTCTCAGGATTAGGAGGTCCAGCCCGATATCCTCTGCCTGGGGAAGATTATCTCGGGCGGCTACCTGCCGCTCTCGGCAATGCTGGCCACAGATGAGCTCTTCAAGCGCTTCAAGTGTGCGCGTTTCAAGAGCGGCTCGACCAATTCCGGGCACTCGGTGAGCGCGGCGGTTGGGGCGCAAAGTGCGCCAGGCGCGAGAGCTGGCAGCATCCCAGGTATTCGCCGGCGGGTGAGCCAAAGCGCCGGAACGAAGCCCGGTCTGCCTCGTTCCGGCATTACCCTGACTGGCACACCCAATCTGGTAGGGTCGTCTCCCGTGCTATCATGTATAATGGATTTGGACAAAGGCTGAGCGCCGGCGTTCTCCATTGATCTCAACCGATCTTACCAACCCGCGTTTCGCAAGTGCGTGCTTCGAGACACGAGTTGTTGCCCATCCTGAACGAAGGGAGGAGCCCGCGGCCCGCTCTCGCTGTGGCTCGGCTGCAACCGTCCCCAGAGAACCTGACCGCAGCGGTGCACACCGCATCCCCGAGACAGCTTTCTGCCTGACCTCATCTACGGATCTGGACCTGATTGTGAAGATCGCAGCCCCGCATTTAACCGGCTGTGGATCCGCTCAAATCAACCGTTGCAGAAGGAGAGTATCATGGCAAGTGAGTACGATCTGATCGTTCGCAAAGCGCAGCTCCGCAGCCGCCCCGCGGGTTCCCTGGTAGATATCGGCATCTCGAAGGGGAAGATCGAAGCAATGGCCGCCGGGCTGGCCGCGAGCGCCGCCCGGGAGCTGGATGCGGGGGGCGGCCTGGTGACCGAGTCGTTCGTCAATCCCCACCTCCACCTGTGCAAGGTCTACACGCTCCAGATGATGGATGAAGAGGCGCTCAAAGATTATCACGGCGCCGACATGGGCAAAGCCATGAACGCCATCGAGCTGGCCGCGCGCGTCAAGGCTAACTACGCCGAGAGCTGGATCATCAAGAACGTCCGCCGCGCGCTGTGCGACGCGGTGCGCTACGGCTGCACCCACATCCGCGCTTTCGCCGATGTGGACAGCAAGGCCCGCCTGGAGGGCGTTAAAGCCCTGATTCGCGCCCGCGAGGAGTTCAAAGGCCTGGTCGACGTGCAGGTGGTGGCCTTCGCCCAGGACGGGATCGTCCGCGAGCCGGGCGCCAGGCAGCTCATGCGCCAGGCCATGGAGCTGGGCGCCGATGTCGCCGGCGGCATCCCGTGGATCGAGTACACCGACGCCGATATCGCCGAGCACGTGCGCGCCATCTTCGACCTGGCCGTGGAGTTCGACAAAGACGTCTCCATGCTGGTCGACGACGCCGGCGACCCCGGCCTGCGCTCCCTGGAGGTCATGGCCCTCGAGACGATCCAGCGCGGCTGGACCGGCCGCTCGCTGGCCCACCACGCCCGCGCTATGGCCCTCTATCCCACCCCGTACTTCCAGAAGGTTGCCGCGCTGCTGCGCAAGGCCGGCATGGGCGTGGTCACCGACCCGCACACCGGCCCGCTGCATGCCCGCGTCCGGGACCTGCTGGCCGAGGGCAACCTGGTGATGCTCGGCCAGGATGACATTTCCGACGCGTACTACCCGTTCGGCCGCAACGACATGCTGGAGGTCGCCTTCCTCGCGTCGCACATGCTCTGGTTCACCGCCGCCTCTGACATCGAGACCCTCTACGACATGATCACCACCCGCCCGGCGAAGGCGATGAACCTCAAAGAGTACGGCCTGAAGGAAGGCGTGACCGCCAATTTGGTGGTGATGAAGCAGAACTCGGTCGTCGAGGCCATGCGCTACCACGAGGAGCCCAGGTTCGTGATCAGCCACGGCAAGCTGGTGGAACCGGGCGCCGCGGAAGCGCTGGCCGCCGCCTGAGCCGGGTTCCAGGTTCGATTTTCCATGGGGTTGGAGCGGCAGAAACCCCGCTCCAGCCGGACGTTCGAGCGCTCAACAAGGAGGTGATCCCCAGACCTGATTTTCAGCCCGTGGAGATGGGCTCAAACGAAGCGTTGTTTTTCCAGACCAGACCGTTCGTCATTGGAGGAGAGCATGAAAACCGTTCGGGTCGTTTCGTTCGCAATGCTGGTACTGTTCCTGGCAGGCATTCTGGCCAGCTGCGCGCCGGCCACCCCTGCCCCCACCCAGGCGCCCGCTGCGGCCGCAAAAATAAAGGTCTTCGGCGCCTTCGCTACCCCCATTGAGGAGCCGTGGGATGGTGTGATCCACGCCAGCCTGAACAAGCTCAAGGAAGCCGGCACCATCGACTACACCTATACCGAAAACATCGGCACCGCTTCCGACATGGAGCGCGTGCTGACCCAGGTCGCCGACCAGCAGAAACCCGACATCATCTTCGGGGATGCCTTCGGGAGCGAAGAGGCTGTCCGCCGCGTGGCCGCCAAGTACCCGAAGATCGCTTTCGTCTTTGGCTCGGGCGGCGGCCCGGCGGATCCCAACCTATCCGTTTTCGATAACTGGATCCACGAGCCGGCCTACCTGTGCGGGATGATCGCCGGCGGGATGACCAAATCCAACAAGATTGGGGTCGTCGCCGCCATGCCGATCCCCGAGGTCGACCGCCTGATCAACGCCTTTATCGAGGGCGCTAAATCGACCAACCCGAATGCCAAGGTGATGGTGAGCTTCATCAACAGCTTCTTCGACCCCGCCGCGGCGAAAGAGGCCGCCCTGGCCCAGATCGACCAGGGCGTGGATATCCTCTACGCCGAGCGCGACGGCGTCATTGAGGCGGCTAAGGAGAAAGGCCTGTACGCTTTCGGGAACATGAGCGACCAGTCCGCCGAAGCCCCGGCTTACGTCCTCACCGGCCCGGTCTGGAACATGGACCCGACCGTCAACTACGTGATCAGCCAGGTCAAAGCCGGAACCTACACCGCCCAGGACCTGAAGGACTTCAGCATGATGGCCAAGGGCGGCGCTTCGCTGGCCCCCTTCCACGGCCTGGACAGCAAGATCCCGGCCGACCTGCTGAAGAAGGTCCAGGATGCCGAAGCCCAGATCAAGAGCGGCAACCTGCGCGTCGACATCAACGAGGGCCAGCCGCAAGCAGTCAACTAGCTCGCTGGTATATTTGTGTAGGGGCACAGCATGCCGTGCCCCTACACTACAAGAAACGCCATCTTTCATGCTGATTTACCGTGAGTTCGGGATAAGCCGATACGCCATCCCACCCGAAAGGCGCGCCCTTCGGGTGGGATGACATGGAATAATTACCCGAATTGACGTTAATCGACCCATGATCGATCGTTGCGCCGGGTCATCCAGAAGGCTGGCGAATAGGATTGGTATCTTAAGAAAATAAGCGGCGCCAGCGCGCGCTGTGCGGATCCCAAGTGATTTGATAGGAACCTGATGTACGCTGTCGAGCTCAAAGGGATTACCAAGCGGTTCGGGCCGGTCCTGGCCAACAACAACGTAGATTTTTCCTTGAAGAAGGGGGAGATCCACGCCCTGCTGGGCGAAAATGGGGCGGGCAAGACCACCCTGATGCGCATCCTGTACGGGCTGTATTCCGCCGACGAAGGCCAGATCTTCGTGGCGGGTCAGGAAGCGCACATCGAATCCCCCCGGGACGCCATCCAGGCCGGGATCGGCATGGTCACCCAGCATTTCACCCTCGTCCCCACCCTGACGGTGGCCGAGAATCTCGTCCTGGGCTATCCGACCGGGTTCAACCTGCAGCCCCGGCAGATTGAAAAGCAGGTGGCGGATGCCGCCGGGCGGTTTGGGATCGAGGTGCGGCCGTCCGCGCTGGTGCGCCATCTCTCGGTGGGCGAGCGCCAGCGGGTCGAGATCCTCAAGTCGCTGTTTCGCAACGCGCGGGTGCTGATCCTGGACGAGCCCACGGCCGTGCTGGTGCCCCAGGAAGTGGACGTGCTCTTCGAGACCCTCAACCGGCTGCGCAGCGACGGCATGAGCATCGTTTTTATCAGCCACAAGCTCAACGAGGTCATGGCCATCTGCGACCGGATCACGGTTCTGCGCGCCGGGAGCCTGGTCGGTACCGTGGCGCGCGCGGAGACCAGCCCGCACGGCCTGGCGAGCATGATGGTCGGGCACGAGACGTTTGGCGTCTCCCGCGAGGGCCAGCAGGCCCAGGGGAAGATCCTGCTGGAGGTGGAAGACCTCTCCGCGCTCGACAAGAAAGGCCTCCCCGCCCTGAAAAACATCTCGCTGCGCGTGCACTCGGGCGAGATCCTGGGGATCGCTGGGGTCTCCGGCAACGGGCAGACCGAGCTGGGGCAGGCCCTTTCCGGCATGCTCCGGCCGGCCGGCGGGCGCATCCGCGTGGGCGAGCACGACCTGACCGGCGCCAGCCCCGACCGGTATACCGCCGCCCGCGTCGGCCGCATCCCCGAAGACCGCCACGGCGGGCTGATCGGCGAGCTGAGCGTCGCGGAGAACCTGGCCCTCGAATCGCTCGACCCCTTCACCCACTCCGGCATGCTGGACCGCAAGGCCATCCTCGGCAACGCGCGCAGGCTGATCGCCGAATACCAGATCAAAGCCTCCCCCACCGACCGCACCCGGACGCTCTCCGGCGGCAACATGCAGAAGGTGCTGTTTGCCCGGGCGCTCTCGCGCAACCCCCAGGTGATCATCGCCTCCCAGCCCACCCGCGGGCTGGACGTGGGCGCCACCGATTATATCCGCACCAAGCTGCTCGAGCAGCGGGACCACGGCGCCGGCGTGCTGCTGATCTCCGAGGACCTGGACGAGGTCCTGGCCCTCTCCGACCGGATCGCGGTCATGTACGAAGGCGAGGTGGTGGGCATCCTCCCGGCCGAGCAGGCCACCCGCTCGGAGCTGGGGCTGCTGATGTCCGGCGCCAAACGCGGGACGGCTGCGAGCGGCAGCCTGCCGGGAAAGGAGGCAGCCTCCCATGCAGCTTAGCCTGCGCGTCGAGCGCCGCCCGGCGCCGCTCTGGTTCCGGCCGCTGGCCCCGGTGATCGCGGTCCTGGTCACCTTTGCCATCACGGCGGTCCTGGTGATCGCCGCCAGGGCCAATCCATTCCAGGCCTATTACTACTTCCTGATCTACCCGCTGACCGGGAAGGTCAGCGCCAGCGAGGTGCTGGTGAGCGCCACCCCGCTGCTCTTCACCGGGGCGGCCGCCACCTTTGCCTTCTCGGCCGGCTACTGGAACATCGGCGGCGAAGGCCAGCTGATGGCCGGCGCGATGGCCGGCGCGGGGGTGGGACTGCTGGTCGGCGGCCTCTCGCCCTGGCTGGCGATCCCGATCATGATCCTCGCCGGGTTCGCCGGGGGCGTGCTCTGGGCCCTCATCCCGGCCCTCCTGCGGGTGCGGCTGGCCGTGGATGAAATCGTCACCACGCTGCTGATGAACACGGTCTTTTCCTTCTTCGTCAGCTACATCCTGAACGGCGTGTGGCGCTCGCCCACGTCCGGCTGGCCGCAGTCACCCGAGATCGCCGCGAGCGCCCACTTTCCGCCGCTGTTCGCCGGCTACCGCCCGCACCTGGGCCTGGCGCTGGCCCTGGTCGTCCTGGCGGCTATCTGGGTGGTGCTCAACCGCACCCCGCTCGGGCTGCGCATGCGCTCCATCGGGCTGGGGATGGAAGCGGCTCGCTTCGCCGGGGTGCGCGTCGAGCGCACCCTGCTGATCGCCGCGCTGATCAGCGGCGGGATCGCCGGGTTAGGCGGGGTGAGCGAGGTGGCCGGCTTGCAGTTCCATCTGGTCGAGACCCTCTCCAACAACTTTGGCTATACCGGCATCATCGTCGCCATGCTGGGCGCGCTCAATCCGATCGGCGCGGCCATCGCCGCCCTGTTCCTGGGGCTGATCGGGATCGGGGCCCAGTCGGTGAGCCAGTCTCTCGGGGTGCCGGTTTACCTGGGCGACGTGGTCGAAGCGACCATGCTCCTGGTAACCCTGGCGACGCTGGTCCTGCAGAACTACCGCATCCGGAGGGCCTAGATGCTTATTTTTTTGGTTGGACTGCTGGCTGCCACCCTGCGGGTGGCCACCCCCCTGATCTACGGCACGATGGGGGAGCTGTTCTGCGAGCGCGCGGGCATCCTCAACCTGGGCATCGAGGGGACGATGTTCTTCGGCTCCTTCGTCGGCTTCGCGGTCGCCTACGCCACCGGCTCGCTCTGGCTGGGCCTCCTCGCCGCGATCGCCGCCGGCGTCCTGGCCGGGCTGCTGATGGGCCTGCTGACCGTTTCCCTGGGCGTCAACCAGCACGTTTCCGGGCTGGGGCTCACCCTGCTGCTCACCGGCCTGTCTTTGTTTGCCTTCCGCCTCGTGTTCGGCACCAACCGCGTCCAGCCCTCTATCCCGCCCTTCCCGCAGATCGCCGTTTTCGGCAGCCTGCCGGTCCTCGGCCCGATCTTCAACCAGTACCTGCTGACCTACGCCGCCATTGGGCTCGTCCCCGTGGTGTGGTGGCTGATCTACCGGACCAGCTTCGGGCTCAAGATCCGCTCGGCCGGCGAGAACCCGGAGGCCACCGACGCGGCCGGCGTGAGCGTCTTCCGCGTCCGCTACCTGGCGCTGGGGATCGGCGGCGGGCTGATGGCCGCCGGCGGGGCATTCCTCTCCCTGGCGCAGCTGGGCTCCTTCATCTTTGGGATCATCAACGGCCGCGGCTGGGTGTGCATCGCCCTGATCATCTTCGCCAACTGGATCCCGCTGCGTGTGCTTCTGGGCGCGCTGCTGTTCGGCGGGGTCCAGGCGCTGCAGCTGCGCCTGCAGGCCAGCGGCGCGAAGGTGCCTTACGAGCTCTTCCTGGCGCTGCCCTACCTGGTGACGATCGCCGCGCTGGCCCTGGCCGGACGCAACGCCTCCGCCCCGGCCGCCTTGCTCAAGCCGTACCGGAGGGAGTAAACGCGGGCGGCCCATCCCCGAGGAGGGGGCCGGGGGGGTAAGGGAAAATATTCCCGCCCATCGGGCAAATGAATCAAAAAAATTCCCGCGCTTTGCGGGAATTTTTTTGATTCACCTGATTATGTTTCTTCTTCGGGTTGGAACTCGTTGGGCTTCTTCGCCCGGTAGACGATCCGGCCGCGGGTCAGGTCGTAGGGAGACATCTCCACCCTGACCCGGTCTCCGAGCAGGATGCGGATGTAATACTTGCGCATCCTCCCCGAAAGGTAAGCCAGCACCTCGTGGCCGTTTTCCAGCCGCACGCGGAACTGCGTCCCCGGCAGGGCCTCAATGATGGTTCCCTCAACCTGAATCTTATCTTCTTCTTTGGCCATAAACCGCCTCCAGGCGTCTTACCCGCAGATTATGCCTGCTCACCAGTTCGGCCGATCTGGCGGCGCTTCAAGCGCCGGATCGCCTTCTTTTTTTCAATTCGGCGCAGCTCACTCTTGGAAATGAACCAGCGCTTGCGGCGGACGGTGCTCAGCACGCCGCTTTTCACGACCTTCTTGCGAAATCGCTTCAGAAGCTGATCTTGTGATTCATTCGGACGCAGGACAACTGAGGTCATATTTTCTCACCTCCCTTCGTTCAAGGGATGCGAACCGGGAGCTTAGCGGTCTCCGGATGGGTCCGGGATATTTTAGTTAGCTGGAGGCAATAAAAACTCGGCTGGTGATTCCAGTGCAGCCGAGTTCCGGTGTGAAAGGGTGAAAAACGGTAAGCCACTCGGATGCACGCAGAAAGCCTCCAATATTCCTTGCAAAAATCCAATCACCAGTTTTGCTGCCTTCAAGCGGGGCTGCGGTCGGCGTTGTTCTCCTGAAGGCGGATAGATTATACCTCGAATCGGAGTCTTTTGTCAATTTTGCCGGGCTCGAAAGTCAGGGCCTTGAGCCGAATCACCCCTACCTATTCACAATTGCCGCATCCCAGACTTAAAAAGAAAAAGTCTCTTTGGCGGTGACCTACTCTCCCAGGGGGTCGCCCCCCAAGTACCATCGGCGCTGACGGGCTTAACGACCGGGTTCGGGATGTGTCCGGGTGTATCCCCGTCGCTCCAAT
>JAJYJF010000053.1:0-4633 GCA_021796375.1 Chloroflexota bacterium
CAAGCTCACCCTCGGCCAGGCAGCCTTTTTGGCCGGCCTGCCCCAGGCGCCCGGCGTTTATGATATCTACACCAACCGCGATCAGACCCTCAACCGCCTTAAGCAGGTCCTGATCCTGACCTACCAAGACAGCCACGACAAGAACTGTATCGACGTGGATACCGTGGCCCCCCCGGTGTGCGTCGACCAGTCCGATATCGCCACCGCGGCCGCGGAAATTGAGAACTATCAATTTAAAACTCCCTCGGTGGAGATGCGCTATCCGCACTGGGTGACCTACGTCCGCTCGCTGCTCGAAAAGCAGTTCGACCCCCAGACAATTTACCGCTCCGGCTTTACGGTCTACACCACCCTGGATCCCTCGCTCCAGGACCAGGCGCAGCAGATTGTGAGGAGCCAGGTGGACAGCCTTGCCGCCAAGCACGTCACCGACGGAGCGCTGGTGGCCATCCAGCCGTCTACGGGTGAAATCCTCGCCATGGTGGGGTCGGCCGATTTTTATAACAACGCGATCGCCGGCCAGGTCAACATGGCAATCAGTCCCCGCCAGCCAGGCTCTTCGATTAAGCCGCTCACCTACGTGGCGGCGTTCGAAAAAGGCTGGACCCCCGCGACGATCCTCTGGGACGTCCCGACGTCTTTCCCACCCTCCGGCGATCCGAACGATCCCCGGCCTCCCTACACGCCCACCAACTACGACAACCGCTTCCACGGCCCGGTCTCCGTGCGGACGGCGCTCGCCAACTCCTACAACATCCCCGCCGTAAAAACCCTGTACTACATCGGCGTCTACGGCGACCCGAACAACCCCGATCAGGGGGGGCTGATCAACATGGCCAAGCGCATGGGGATCACCTCGCTCACCCGGTCCGACTACGGTCTGGCGCTGACCCTGGGCGGCGGCGAGGTGAGCCTGCTTGAAATGACCGGCGCCTTCTCGATCTTCGCCAACAGCGGCGTGCGCATCCCACCGGTGGCGATCACCAAAATTGTCGACCATTCCGGGAACGTCGTTTACCAGTACCAGGTCCCCGAAGGCAACCAGGTCATCAGCCCGGAGCATGCCTACCTGATTTCGTCGATCCTCTCGGATTATCAGGCCCGCACCCCGATGTTCGGCGCCCATTCCGTGCTGGACCTGCCCTTCCAGGCAGCGGCAAAAACAGGCACGACCAACGATTTTCGCGACAACTGGACGCTTGGCTACACGCCGGACCTGGCCGTGGGCGTCTGGGTAGGGAACGCCGACGACACCCCGATGCAGGATTCCACCGGCGTGACCGGAGCGGCCCCGATCTGGGCCAAGTTCATGCAGCTCGCCGAGGGACAGCTTACTGCGGGCAAGCCGTCGCCGTTCGTCCGCCCGCCGGGCATCGTCGATAAAGTGATCTGCGCGGATTCGGGGACGGAGCCGTCCGATAAATGCCCCGACCAGCGGACGGAGATCTTCGCCGCGGACCAGCTCCCCCCCACCAAGGACCATGATTTATGGGCGCACGTTTCGGTCGATACCTGGACCAAGCTGACCGCCTCACCCGCCTGCTCGAATTTCGTCGCCGATGAAGACGTGCTGAACGTTACCGATCCAACGGCGATTAAATGGATCCAGGGAACCAAGGAAGGCCAGGCCTGGGCGGCGAAAATGGGCTTCAAACCTCCCATCACCTTCATTCCGACCAGGGCCTGTAAAGCCGACGATCCGCACCCAACCCTGCAGTTCACCAACCTTTCCGACGGGCAGACGATCACGACCAGCCCGCTGGATATCGAGGGCATCGCCAGCGTGCCGGGAGATTTTGAGCACTGGCGGATCTGGTGGGGCGTGGGGGACAAGCCCTCGGATTGGAAGCCGGTCACGGACCGGATGACCACCCAGGTAAAAGACCAATCCAAGCTGGCTATGTGGGACATGAAGGACGTGCCCGCGGGCCGCATCGCGCTCCGCCTGCACATCGAAGGAAACCAGGATGAGTTTGCCGACCGCATCATCCACCTGAACATCCAGGTGCCTTCGCCCACCCCAACCTCCACCCCCACGGCGACCAGCACGCCCACCGCCACCAGCACCCCCACCCCAACCCCCACGGTTCCCACACCGACTCCCATACCCCCGACGCCCATACCCCCGACGCATACCCCGTTACCGCCGACCGCCACCAGCACCCCCACACCCCTGACTGCAACTGCCACCGAGACTCCGGTGGCAGTTGTGTCTCCGACGGAAACTGGATCCGGCCAGCTGGCGCTCCCCACAACCACCGGCACACCGACGCCCCCAACGGCGTCGCCCAGCCCTAGCATTACCCCCACTTAGATCATAAGGGTTGGCTGGACCTCGACCCTGGCGGTCAGAACAGGCTCAGCTGCGACGCGCTGATCTCAGGCGGATCGTTTTCGAGCTGCGTGGCCCACTGCTCCCGGTCCATCAGCGGGTTCACCGCCAGGCTGCGCAGGTGCCTGAACTTAAGGAACCGCCAGCCCGCCGAAACGTACTTCTGCAGCACGGGGTTCATGCGCAGCTTGATCGCCAGCAGGTTGGACCGGCTGCCCGGCATCACGAGCAGGCTGATCTCCGCCGGGTAGCTGGCAGAGCGGACGTACCTGCCGATGAGCGTCGAAGCCATAATGTAAAAAGCGTACTGTTCCCCCCCATCTGGCAGCTTCCAGACCACCGCGCCCTCATTTTCCACCCGGTATCCAAGGCGGCGGCCAAGCTGCTGGAGCAGCTCTTCTTCCTCCTTCAGGTCGGAACGGCGCACCGCCGGCTGGTCCTGCGGGCGCAGGGACCAGCGGCCGCTCCCGGGCGGATCCTCCTGCCCGTAAGACTCCAGGCAGGCTTTGAGATACCCCAGGGAGGGCGTCAGGAAGCCCGGGTAGTCATCGCATAGCGCGCGTTCCAACTCATGAACGTCGCCGACCGGGCCTTTTTGCAGGGCGCGGACGACGTCCATTTCCACCCGGTCGGAGAGAGTGAGCTCCGCGGGCGGCTGGCCCGCCAGCCACCACATCCCGCCCTCCTGCGAGTGCTCTCCACCCCCGAAGCGCATGATGAAGCCCCGGTCCAGAAATACCTGCTTGAGCTGATTCTGCAGGGCGTTCAGCGCATCCGGAGCGCCCGGCGCTCCGGCCACAGCCGGAGGCGGAGATTCCATGAGGCCGGCCGCGGCTGCGGCATAGGCCGTGATATACGGAACGGGCTCGCCCCGCCGTTCCATCATCTCCACCAGCGCGGCTTTTTCCGGCCGCGGAACCCGCTCCCCCAGGGAGGCGCCGGCCGGTTTTGACCTCCACAAAATCTGGGCCAGGCTCTCTTCCGGCTTGAGCGCCACCCCTTCCAGAACAAATCCCGACCGGCTGGCGGCGATCAGTCCCGCCCCCAAAAAGCCGCTTTCGACCTCCGCGAACACCCCCCATAGCGGGGTCCCCGGTTGGAGGTGTTCCGGCAGGTTGGCCAGCGCGGCTTCCAGAGCGGCGGCATGCCAGTTCCAATCGTACCTGCGCCGGCTGAGGACGCTTTTAAGCGGGCGGACCGCCTCCCGCCCCCACAGCCACCCCGACCACAGAGCGGAGAGGGTCCAGAACGCCTGCCCCGGGCGGGGGACCGCCGCGGCGATCCCCCGGATCGGGACCGGATTCAGGCTGGCAGCCAGGTCCTTGAGCCGGCCCTGGAAGAGGGCGATCCCCCCGGCCTCGGGCGGGACGGCCGGCCAGAGCACGAGCGGGACCGGTTCAGCGGTGGAAGACCATTCCCGGACCGCTTCTTCCAGAGCGATCCAGAGGTTATGCTCGCGAAAATGGTTGGGGATTGCCAGCTGGCGGGGATGGGACCGGATGGGCGGCTGCGGCCAGAGCGCGGAGGCCGAGTCGCAAGCGGAAAGCAGCAGCGCGGTGAGCAGGGTTTTGCGCGCCGGTGAAACCGGCAGGCCTTCAACCCGGTTGATCAGGGTGAAAAGCGCGTAGAGCGGCCGCGGCAGGTAGCAGGCCATGGCTTCCTGCACGTCCTCGCGGGTCGGATCGTCGATCCCGGCGACGCGCTCCAGCGCCCGCGCGCGGTGCAGTCCCCCGCTGGAAAAGCCTGCCAAACGCTCGATATCCGCGGGTGAAATCGAGCGTTCGCCGCTGTCGCCGCAGGCGGAGCAGGTGTAGATCCGGGCATACGGCTCGGGCGCGCCGCGCTCCCACAAGAAGGTTTTTACCTCAACCGGGTGCCCACAGACGGCGCACTCGCTGGCATATAACGCGCGGATGGTCGTCTCCAGGCGCTCCTCCCCGCGGCGGGAGGATGCCAGGTCGGCCAGAGCGGCCCGGAAATCCGCTTCCCTGGGAGCCGCGGCCTGCACCTCGAGCGTGAACCGGGTGACTGGGTTGTTCACCGCGGCCGCCACCCGTCTTCCCGATCGGGCCGCCTCGATAACCACCCGCGGGGCGGACCCGAACGGATCGAGAATCCAATCCCCCGGGTCCGAGTTCCGGACGATCCAACTGGAGACCATCCCCGGCGGTACGGGCGGGAGGTAGCGGGCCAGCGGCTCAACGGCCGGCTCCTCCTGACCGAGCACAAAGGGCATATCGAACGGCCTCACACAAATCCTTTCCAGAGTAGATGGATCTAATAGCAGTATAATGAAGAAGC
>JAJYJF010000053.1:4733-9630 GCA_021796375.1 Chloroflexota bacterium
GAAAAGCTCCAGGAGAAGGTCATTCGAGACGGCAAACCCACCCACTATCTCTACGGGTCGCTGGTCCTCCGCCTGATCTACCATTACTGGTATCACACCGGGGAGAACCAGGCTATCCGCCAGATGCTCGGCCAGGGCGGGTTGCCTGAATTTGTCGGGGATATCGATGAAGAAGCTCCATACCGGCCTGAATGAGCCCGTCCGGGGGAGCCGGATAAGGGATATGCGCGTTCGATAAAAGGGGAGCAGCTATGCGTTACATATTACGGCACAAACTGTTCAGCATCGGCGGCGATTCGATGATCAAAGACGAGCACAGCCGGGATGTTTACTTCGTCGACGGCGCCGCGATCAGCATCGGCCGCAGGCTGACGATTAAAGACTTGAAAGGCAAAGAGCTGGCCTCCATCCACCAGGAACTGCTCAGCATCGCCCCTAAATTCGAGGTCCATACCGCGAGCGGGGCAAAGGCGCACGTCGCGATGAAGCTTCTCTCCCTCAGGGACCGCATGAAGATCGACGTGGATGGAGGGCCTGACCTGGAAGCTCACGGGGATCTCTTCCATCACGAGTACGATATCGACCGCGATGGGCGCAGGGTCGCCCATATTTCCAAGGCGTGGATCGCACTCACCGATTCTTACGGGGTCGAGATCGACGACGATGAAGACCAGATTTTACTGCTCTCCTGCGCCGTGGTCATCGACTCGATCCTCGAGCTGCGCGAAAAAGCGGATTGAGACGAACCGGGCAGCAGGTCCAGGGCACCAGCTTGCAGGGTTGAGCGGCTTATGGCGTTTGAACTCATCTTGTTCGACTTTGACGGCACGTTAGCCAATTCTTTCCCCTACTTCTTGAGCGCCTTCGACGAGTTCACCGCCCGCCACGGCATGCGGCATCCCGACCCGGAGGAGATCGAGACGCTGCGCGGCTACGAATCGCACCAGATCATGCGCTATTTCGGGATCCCTGCCTGGCGAGCGCCGTTTTACGCCGCGGATGCCCGCGCCAGGATGGCCCGCGACATCGCCCAGATCCACCTTTTTGAGGGCATCGGGCGGGTGATCCGCGGGCTGGCGGCGAAGGGGAAAACCCTGGCGGTTGTCAGCAGCAATTCGCTGGAAAACGTGGGGAGCGTTCTCGGACTAGAAATTGCGTCCAGTATCCGGTATTACGAATGCGGGGTGTCGCTGTTCGGGAAAGCCCCAAAAATCCGCAAGCTGATGCGGAAAACCCGCATGACGGCGGCGCAAACCCTGCTCAT
Organism: Chloroflexota bacterium; assembly: GCA_021796375.1. Classification (GTDB taxonomy): domain Bacteria; phylum Chloroflexota; class Anaerolineae; order Anaerolineales; family Anaerolineaceae; genus JAJYJF01. The sequence continues at coordinate 5,998 of JAJYJF010000053.1, forward strand.
CGGGGATGAAATCCGCGATGTCGAGGCCGCCCGGAAGGCGGGCGTAGCCTGCGCGGCGGTCGCCTGGGGCTACACCCGGGCCGACGCGCTGCGCAGCTGCCAGCCCGACCTGGTTTTCGAGCGGGTCGAAGACATGCTGGATATCCCTTGAGCTCGAATTCAAGCCCGGGATTAGAGCGCGCGGGCGGGAGCCTCCAGCCGATCCGCGAGCTTCTCTCCCGGGTGATCGCGTGGGCGGTCGAAGATGAACGCATCCTGCCGTCGGGCGAGTGGGTTCCTACGCGCGCGTCGGCGCCGCCTGAGGATTTCTTTATTCCTCCAGCGTGCTCAGGTCGCCCTCCGGGAGGCCCTGGGCACGGGCTTTCAACACCCGGCGCATGATCTTCCCGCTGCGCGTTTTTGGCAGCGAGGTGACGATCTCAATCCGCTCGGGGTTGGCGATGGGGCCCATCTCGTGGACCACGTGAGCCTTTAGATCGGAAATGAGCTGTTCCGAAGGCTCGATCCCGGCCCGCAGGATCACGAAGGCGTGGATCGCGTTTCCCTTGATCTCGTGCGGCAGCCCAATCGCGGCCGCCTCCGCCACCGCCGGATGGCTCACCAGCGCGGATTCGATCTCCGCCGTCCCCAGCCGGTAGCCGGAGACCTTAATCACGTCGTCAACCCGGCCGATGATCCAGAAATATCCGTCGGCGTCCTTGCGCGCGCTGTCTCCGGTGAAGTAGACTCCGGGGAACCGGCTCCAATACTGCTGCACGTAGCGGTCCGGATCCTTGTAGATCGTGCGCAGCATCGCGGGCCAGGGGGTCTTCAAGACCAGGTAGCCCTCCTCCCCCGGCGCGACCGGTTTCCCCGTTTCATCGTAGACATCCGCTTCGATCCCCGGGAACGGAATCGTCCCGCTCCCCGGCTTCAGCGGGGTCTCGGGCATGGGGGTGATCATGAACATCCCGGTTTCCGTCTGCCACCAGGTATCCATGATCGGGCTGCGGCCCTTGCCGATCACCCGGTGATACCAGCGCCAGGCCTCCGGGTTGATCGGCTCGCCGACGGTGCCCAGCAGGCGCAGGGAGGACAGGTCGTGCCGGTTGGGCCACGCTTCTCCGAAGCGCATCAACCCGCGGATTGCGGTCGGCGCGGTATACAGGATGTTGATCCCGTATTTCTCGATCATGGACCACCACCGGTTCGGGTAAGGATAGGTGGGCGCGCCTTCATACATAAAGCTGGTGGCCCCCAGGAGCAGCGGGCCGTAGACGATGTAGGAATGCCCGGTGATCCACCCCGGGTCGGCCGTGCACCACCAGCGGTCTTCATCCCGGAGGTCGAAAACCCATTTCAGCGTCGTGCCGACCCCCACCATGTAGCCGCCGTGGGTGTGGACGATGGCTTTCGGCTTGCCAGTCGTCCCGGAGGTGTACAGCATGAACAGGGGATCTTCCGCGTCCATCACTTCCGTCTCGCAGCGCGAGCTGCCGGCCGCGGATTTGGCAATCGGTAAGGCCATCAGGTCGTGATACCAGTAATCGCGCCCGGCCTCCATGGCCACTTCCTGCCCGGTGTGGCGGACGACGATCACGTGCTCCACGCTGCCGGCTCTGCGGATCGCCTCGTCAGCGATTTTCTTGAGCTCCACCAGCTTGCCGTTCATCCTGCCCCCGTCGCAGGTGATGACGACGTTCGATTGGCTGTCCTCCAGCCGCCCGTGCAGGGCTTCTACGGAAAACCCACCGTAGACCACCGAATGGACCGCTCCGATCTTCGCGCAGGCGAGCATGGCGATCGGGAGCTCAGGGATGCGCCCCATGTAAATCGTAACCCGGTCGCCTTTGTGAACGCCCATGCTGCGCAAGATGTTGGCAAACATGCACACTTCGCGGTTGAGCGCGTGGTAAGAGAAGGTCCGCACCTCGCCGTTCTCGCCTTCCCAGATGATCGCCAGCTTGTTGCGCCGCCAGGTGCGGACGTGGCGGTCCAGGCAGTTATCGACGATGTTCACCTTCCCGCCGACAAACCACTGGTAAAACGGCTTGTTCGAATCGTCCAGCACCTTTTCCCAGGGCGAGAACCACTCATATTCGCTGGCAGCCTCGGCCCAAAAAGCCTCCAAATCCTTTCTCGCCTGTTCGGTGACTTTCGCGCGATCCTTGATGAATGCCGATTCTTTGACCTCCGCGGAAGGAGTATAGAGTTCTAAAGGCTCCTGCTCGACTGAAAGCGATGCCATTCCATCTTTCCTTTCTTTGATCTGATCGAACCGCAATCGTTTTATCAATAAATCTACCCGATGATTATACATTTAGTCAAAATATTCGTTGAAAAATATCGAGCGCTCATTTTCGCGAGGGTGGCGGGGCGCATCCCCCGCGGGCTGCCGCAGAGCTCCTGGCTGAATTGATATCATTCCGGGGGAAGGAGGGGTCGCATGGCAACCCGAATAATGCTAGTGCCTCGATTCGGGAGAAAAATCCGAACGATAGGTCTTGCTAAGACATCTAATATGTGCTAAAATCCAAGGTTGTAAGTTGTGGTTGAATATCGCCAACGTTGAAAAGTGGGCAGCCCCCACTTTTCTTTATAACAAAGGCACGCAATAGTTCTGGAGAGATTGCACGGATGAAAAACGAGTTTACCCTGGCCTTCAACGAGGTTCTCGAGGAAAAACAGCTTCCCAAAGAGATCATTCTGAAAGCACTTGAATCCGCCATGGTCTCAGCCTACCGCCGATCGGTGAACGCTTCCGCCGGGCAGCATGTCGAGGCGCAAATCGACCCTGAAACCGGCCGGGTCTCGATCTTTGCCGAGAAAGAGGTTGTGGATCGCGTCGAGGATCCGCGAACCGAGGTAGCATTGACCGAAGCCAAGCGGGTGGCGGAAGACGCCGATCTGGGGAAGCTGGTCATCGTTGAATCGACGCCGACCGATTTCGGGCGCGTCGCGGCGCAGACTGCCCGCCAGGTGATCCAGCAGCGGATCCGCGAGGCGGAGCGGCAAGCCCAGCTTTCCTATTATGAAAAACAGCTGGGTGAGATTGCCAGCGGCGTCGTCCAGGCAGTCAATGCGCAAGGGGTGACCATCGGCCTGGATATGAAGGCCGAGGGCGCCATGGTGCGCAAAGAGATGATTCCAGGGGAACGCTTTCGCGTCCACGATCGGGTCCGGGCTCTGGTTTATGAGGTGAAAGATTCCTCGCGCGGCCCGCAGATCATGCTCTCGCGCGCTCACCGCAATTTTCTGCGCCGCCTGCTGGAAAACGAAGTCCCAGAAATCTACCACGGTGTGGTTGAGATCCGCTCGATCGCCCGCGAGCCGGGCGAGCGCGCCAAGGTGGCCGTCGCGGCGACCCAGCAGGGGATCGACCCGGTTGGCGCGTGCGTCGGGATCCGCGGGGTGCGCATCCAGGCGATCGTCCGCGAGCTGCACGAGGAAAAGATCGACGTAATCGAATGGAACCAGGACCCGGCAGTCTACATCGCCAAGGCGATCAGCCCGGCGCGGGTCAGCGGCGTTTATTTGAACGATCGCGCGACCGGCGGTAAAACCGCCACGGTCGTCGTCCCCGAGGACCAGCTCTCGCTGGCCATCGGACGGGATGGGCAGAACGCCCGGCTGGCCGCCAAGCTGACCGGCTGG
>JAJYJF010000054.1 GCA_021796375.1 Chloroflexota bacterium
CCGCTCTCGCGCAGCGCCCGCAGCACCGCCTGAAAATCGATCATGCCCTTCCCCGGCGGCAGGCGGTTGTTATCCGCCACGTGCACGTGGAAAAGCTTTCCGGCCGCCATCGCCAGGCGAATGGGCCTCGCCCACGAGGCTTCCTCAACATTCATGTGGTAGGTATCGAACAACAGCCCGACCGCCGGGTGGTTGAGCTCAGCGAGGAATTCGAGCCCCTGCTCCATGGTATGGATCAGGTTGGCCTCGTAGCGGTTGAGCGGCTCGAGCGCCAGCCGGACCCCCCTCTGGGCTGCCAGGTCCGCCGCCTGGCGGAGGATGGCAACCAGGTCCTGGCGGGTCTGGCCCGCGGCGTCGCGCGCGTATCCGCGAAAGCTGCCGACGGTCACGACGGGCGCTCCCAGCCGGGAGGCCAGGTCGATCAGTTCCACCAGGCGCTGCCGGGCGAGCTCGGCCGCACCCGGATCCGGGTTGAGCAGGGTCAGCTTCGCCGCGAAGAGCATCGCCCCACTCGCCACCGCGGAGATCCCCAGGTGGTTGGCGGCGAGCAGCCAGCTGAGGGCGGCGGCGTCCAGGCCGGCCGGCTCGGTGGTAGCGATCTCCACCCCGTCCGCTCCATACTCCGCGGCTTTGCTGAGCTTCTCTTCGAAGGTCCCCGTCAGGAGCGCCACCGGCAGAGCCACGGGCACTTCGGGGGTCTGAATCGTGATCGCGAGCTTCATCGTAAAACCTCAAGCCTTCAGGCGCGGGTCTGCCTCGACCTCGCGCAGCGAGTCATCGAGGATCGCGCAGATGTCTTCAATCTGCCCGGCAGTGATCACCAGCGGCGGCGCCAGGAGCATCATGTTGCCCAGCGCGCCCTCGACCGACCCGGCGCACGGGTAGGTGACCAGCCCGCGTTTGAGAGCGGCCAGCTCGAGCAGGCGTGAGAGGCGGAGGCTCGGGGGGTAGGGCTCTTTCGTCGCCCGGTCCTTGACCAGCTCGAAGCCAACCATCAGCCCCATGCCGCGCACGTCGCCAATTATTGGGTGGCCGGGCATGAGCGCGCGCAGCCCCTGCTTCACCTGCTCGCCACGCTCGCGGGCATTCTCGACCAGGCCGTGCTCCAGGATGTAGCGGATGACGACCAGCGCCCCGCTGCAGGAGACCGCGTTGGCGTTCAGCGTGTGGCCGGCCTTGAACGGGCTGTGGTGCTCCTCGAGGACGCCCCAGATCTCCTCCCGCGCGATGACGGCCGAGAGCGGGGTGTAGCCGCCGGTGATCCCTTTGGCAGAGGTGACGATATCCGGCGTGACGCCCCAATGCTCGATGCCCCACAGCGTGCCGGTGCGGCCCCAGCCGGTCATCACCTCATCGGCGATGAAGAGGACGTTGTAGCGGTCGCAGATCTCGCGGATCACCTGGAAGTAGCCCTCCGGCGCCGGGACGCTGCCCAGCGCCGCACCCACCACCGGCTCGGCGATGAAAGCCGCCACGTTGTCCGGGCCTTCCTGGCGGATGAGCGTCTCCAGCGAGCGGGCGCAGAGCAGGCCGCACTCGGGGTAGGTCTTTTCAAACGGGCAGCGGTAGCAGAAGGCAGGCTGGATGTGGGGGGAATCGATAAACATGGGCGAGAAGATGCTGCGCCGCCCGGTGATCCCGGAGAGGCCGGCCACCGAGATGGCGTTGCCGTGGAAACCCTGCCAGCGCCCGATCACCTGGTACTTGGACGGCTTGCCGCTCTCGACCCAGTACTGGCGCGCCAGGCGGGCGGCGTCGTCGTTGGCGTCCGTCCCGGTGCAGGCGAACCACACCCGGCTGTGGTCTCGCAGGTCCCCCGGCGCCAGGCTCACCACCAGGTCCGCCAGGTCCAGCATGGGCTGGTTGCTGAAAGCGTGGGCAGGGTAGAAGGAGAAGTCCTTCGCCTGCGCGGCCATGGCATCGGAGACCTCCACCACGCCGTGGCCGATCGAGGTGACGACCGAGGAGCCGCCGGAGCCGTCGATGTAGCGCTTGCCGGTGCTGTCGTAGAGGTAGACGCCCTCCGCGCGCGTGATCACCGGGAACTCCTTATCCCAGTCGCGGTGGACGGCATGGGTGTTGGGTCTGGTCATGGGCACTCCTTCAGAACGGGGAAAAAGCCTGCGAAAACCCTCTCGCGGGGAGGATAGCATAGTTGGGAAGGGGAGTCAAGCAAAGGGGGAAGCGAAGGATGCGGGGTGATTGGCGCGGCTGCCGGGGTGAAAGAATCGCCGGTTAAACCTAGGCTGAACTCGTCAGGAGTGGAAACAGGCCGATGATCCCGGCCTGGAAAACGGCCGCGATGAGGGCGATCCCGAGGTGGGGAAGGATCGCCCGGTTCTGGCGCAGGTCGCCGGCGATTGCCGCCAGCCAGAACGCCAGCATCGCCGGGAACAGCAGCGGGCCGATGCTGAAACCAGCCAGGATCACGAAAGCCAGCAGGACTCCACCGGTGACCCAGGGTATCGCTCCATAATCAATGCGTGTACCCCCCCGGTCAGCAGCGCGGCTGGCCAGGGCCAGCATGCCCAGGAGGATCAGCTCCAGCAGATAGATGCCCGGCGCCGGCCAGAGGTTGTCCGGCTGCAGGGAAACCACCAGGATGGCTACCCCCACGCAGATGACCGCCCCGACCAGGGCGAGGACCCATTCTGCCCCGCGCAGCGCCCAGAAAGGGATCTTCTGGCCCGAAGGATTCATTCTTCTGCCCTCGTTTTTCCGCCGAGAAAGCGTTCCAGGGCGCTGATGCGGAACTCATCCAATCCGAGCAGCCAGGCGGCGAGATTGTCCAGGGTTGCGCCCGCCGATCCGGACGTGAGGATGAACCATACCGAGACGTTCGAGGGGATGTTGATCATCGAATCCGCCGGTCCCGGGTTTAACGTCTTGAGCCGGATTGCCATTCCCGCTCGAACTTGCGGATGCGCGGCTCGATATGCTCCGCGTATGGATCCGCGATCGGGCGTTTCTCGCGAACGAGCTCCATGGCCTCGTAGGCGGTCATCCCGGTGGCGATCAGCACGCAGCAGGCCATCGCCACCCCGCGGTGGACACCCTGCTTGCAGTGGGTGAGGACGCTGCCGCCGCTTTTGATCACCGCCAGGGCAGCCGCCGCACCCCGCCGCAGGTTGGCCTGCGGGATGGGGAGATAGGGCGAATCGAAGCTGGGCAGCCAGAGGAGGTGAAAAGGCGGCTCCCAGAAAGCGCCCTTTGGCGGCTGCAGGCTCATCGAGAGGATCAGGTGGATGTTGAGCGCTACCAGGTCATCGCGGTAGCGCTCCTCCGGATAGGCGGAGATGTAAAGAAAATCGGTGATCTTGGAGATATGCGGAATCGGCACTCTTCTTTTCCCCCGGAGAAATGAACCCCGAAAACGAGAACGGTCTCAACCCCGAGCGGACCTGGCGGTTTTGTCCTTCTGCCGGTCCTGGAGGATGAGGGTTTTCAGCGCTTCGACCGCGGTGCGGATCTGGCGGTCTTCAGCGACCATGCTGTTGAAGGCTTCGACGTCCTGGCTGTCCATCGACTCGGCCGGGTTGCCGATCAGCAGCATCACCGCCCCGGCCCGCACCCGGTGGATGCTCGCCAAAATGAAAACCGCCGCAGACTCCATCTCGGAGGCTACCGCTCCACCCTGCTTCCAGGCTTCCCAGCGCTCCAGCAGGCGCGGGGCGAGCGGCATGCGCGCGGGCTCGACCTCGCCGTAGAACGAATCCTTCGAGTGCGCCACACCCACATGGCAGGTATATCCCAGGCGGCGGGCCGCTTCGCGCAGGGCGAGCACGACGTCGACATCCGCCACGGCGGGGAACTCGACCGGCAGGTAGTGCAGCGTGGTACCCTCGTCGCGGATGGCAGCGGTGATCACCGCGACATCTCCGCTGCGGTTCTCGGGCTGGATCCCCCCCGCCGTACCCACCCGGATGAAGGTATCCGCGCCGAGCATCATCAGCTCCTCGACGGCGATCGCGGTGGATGGGCACCCGATGCCGGTGGAGGTCACCGAGACTACCTCGCCGGACAGGCTCCCGGTCCAGGTGGAGTACTCGCGGTTGGAGGCGACGAAATGCGCGTCATCGAAATAGGCTGCGATGCGCTCGCAGCGGCCCGGGTCGCCGGGCAGCAGGATGTAGCGGCCGACGTCACCGGGCTTGAGCTGGACGTGGTAGAGGGTATCTTCGGTTTTCATCGATTTTTCCCATCCTTGTCAAAGTAGAGAAACGCGGCCGGAAAAGCTCCGAGCGCGGTCCAACCCGCGGCGTGGGGACGGATCAAAAAGACCCGGGTGCGGGTTCATTATACCCGCTGGTGAAGCGGAGGATTTTCCAATCTGGGATATAATCCATCCGATCCGGGCGGGTCAGCCCGCCCAGAAACGAGCTTTCCCCCCGCATGAACCTCCTCAGCAACCGTAAAATCCTGCCGTATCTGGCGCTGCTGGCCGGCCTTCTGGCGCTGACAATCTCGCCTCTATTTGCCGCCTGGTCGACGGCCTCCGGCCCGGTCTTTGCCTTTTACCGCATGGTCACTGGCGCCGTGATCCTGCTGCCCTTCTTCCTGCGAGACCGGGCCGCTGACGACCTTCCGGTTTTGCGCTGGTACATCATTTTCCCAATCCTGGGCGGTCTGGCCGAGGCGCTGGATCTCTCCACCTGGGCGACGGCGATCCACTATACCAGCCTGGCGACCGGGACGCTGCTGAACAACACGGCGCCCATCTGGGTCGCCCTCACCGCCTGGCTCGTTTTCAAGGAAAAGCTGGGCGGGCTCTTCTGGGTTGGGCTCGCCCTGGCGGTCGCCGGGGCCGGGATCGTGCTCTCCAGCGACTTCATTTACAACCCCTCCCTCAACCTGGGCAACCTGCTGGGAGCGGTCTCGGGCCTGTTTTATGGGCTGTACTACCTGATCACCCAGCAGGGCCGCCGCTACCTGAGCGCGGTCCGCTATACCTACATCATGACGCTATCAACCGGCGTCTTTACGCTGTTCTTCAGCCTGGTACTCGGCTACCGGCTGACCGGATTCCCGCTCAGCACCTACCTGGCCTCGATCGGCGCCGGTGTTGTCGCGCAGTCCACCGGCTTTCTCGCCCTGGCCTACGCCCTCGGCCAGCTCTCAGCCTCAACCGTCTCCCCGAGCATGCTGCTCCAGCCGGTATTCTCGGCCCTGCTGGCGATCCCCCTGCTGCACCAGCTGCTCAAGCCCTCCCAATGGGTTGGCGGCCTGGCGGTGCTGGGCGGGATTTACCTGCTCAACCGCAGCCTGAACAAACCGCCGGCCGCCCGAGAGCCCGGAGACGGTCTGTCTTCCGTTTTTGTCGAACAGGATCCCCCGGACAGCTAAACCGCGGAGACGCGGATCTGCTCGCCTCCGGCCAGGCTCTCGTAGCCCGGATAGCTCTCGACAACCCTCCTCGCCTCCGGCGATGAGAGAAAATCGAGAAGGGCAGCCGCAGCCGGCTGGTCTGCCAGCTCCGCGGGCAGCACCAGGTCATACCGCTCGCGGGTGAGCAGGACGAAATCCAGCCCAAAGGCGCGCGCGGCGGCTTCCAGCCCAAGCCCGGCATCCGCACCTCCCTCCGCCACCGCCCGGGCAACGTCGGTGTGGGTGAGCCGCTCGTCGGCGTACCCGCGGATTTTCTCGATCACCCCCTGGCCGGCGAGCATCGCATCCAGCCAGACGCGCGTGCCGGAACCCGGCTGGCGGTTGATGAAGCGCACGTCCCGGTGGGAGAGGTCTTCGAGCGCGCCAATTTGGTACGGGTTGCCGGGCGCGAGGATGATCCCCAGCCGGCGGTACGCCAGGGGCACAACGAGGAGATTCCGCCCGGGGAGGATCCTGCGGATAAACGGCACGTTGTAGGTGTCCGTTTCCTTATCCCACAGGTGGCAGCCGGCCAGGTCGGCGTGTTTTTCGGCCAGGGCGATCAGCCCGCCCAGGCTGCCCGAAAATTCCAGGCGCAGATGGATGTCCGCATATTCACGCTCGAAGGCCTCCGCCAGCCCCACCAGCGCCGGATCGTGACTGCCGACGAACCGCAGCACCCCGGCGGAAGCTTTTTCCGGGGCAGCCTGAATGGAGCGCCAGCGGTCGAGCCCCAGGTGGAGGGCCTGCTGGATCTCTTCCGGGGTGTATCCCGACGCGACCGCTTCGAGGATGACCGTCTCCATGCGGTGGACGAGCTGCGCCCGGCGCAAGACTCCGCGGAGCTGGCTGGGGGTGGAAAGGATCTCGCCGGTGACCCGCGTGCCCTGCCCGGCCCGGCTCTCGACCAGACCCTGGCGGACCAGCTCGTGGTAGGCGCGCTGGATGGTGCCGGGGGTGCATTTCCAGCGCGCGTGCAGCTGGCGCACGCTGGGCAGCCGGTCCCCGGGCTTGTAGCGGCCTTCAAGGATGTCGCGGCGGATCGATTCGGCAATTTGCTGGTAGAGAGGCGATTCGGTCATTCCTGAGCTCCCGTAGGTGTGGCCTGCCCGATTATCGCACAAAAGCAGGGATCGCGGAGAACCCTCCCGAATATCCAGGCAAAAACCGGATTGGTCCATCCGGTCCAGGGGCTTATTCGCTATAATAAGGACAAATCCTCGCCATGCATTAAAAATAGCTTACCGGTGTTCACGGCTGCAGAAAACACCAGGGAACAAGCGGATCCTCGAACAGGTTCGATCTGGATTTTCACCGGACAATCGGAATGAAAAATCAGCGATTCTTCGTGCTGCTTTTGCTTTTGACGATGTTTGCATCCACGGGATGCGGCTCCAGAGATACCCGGCTCGCGGCCGGTTACGTCAACCTGAAGGATCTGCAGCCGCTGAAGACAGTTCAGCAGAACGTCCCTCCCCTGCGGGTCGCCGTTGCTTCGATCATTTCACCCGTTGGCACGGTTCAATCCTATCGGCCGCTGCTGGATTACCTGCAGGCGCAGATCAACCGCCCCGTTGAGCTCATCCAGCGCAGGACCTACATGGAGACGAACGAATTGATCAAAGAGGGCGAGGTCGACCTGGCGTTCGTCTGCACGAGCGCGTACATCGCCGGCCACGATGACTTCGGTATGGAGCTGCTGGCAGCGCCGCAGGTCAATGGGAAAACCATCTACTACTCCCTGCTCATCGTGCCCGCAGGCAGCTCTGCCCGAACCATGGCCGACCTGCGAAATAAAACGTTCGCCTTTACGGATCCCATTTCCCTCAGCGGCAGGATGTACCCAACCTACATGGTTCAACATATGGGATCCAGCCCGGAAAAGTACTTCGGCCAGATGTTCTTCACCTACAACCATGATGAGGCGATCCGGGCGGTGGCGAACAACCTGGCTGACGGCGCCTCAGTCGACAGCCTGGTGTACGATTTTGTCGCCGCTCGCGAACCCGACCTGATTAAAAAAGTTCGGGTAATTGACCGCTCGCCCCCATTTGGGATCCCCCCGGTCGTGGTCAACCCGAAAATGGACGAAAATCTCAAGCTCGAGCTGCAGAGGATCATCCTGGAGATGGCGAGCTCTCCGGACGGGGAAAAAGCCCTGCAGTCGATGGGTGTGGATAAGTTTGTGCGGATCGATGATCATGCCTATGATGACGTTCGGATCCTGCTGAGCGATGTTGAAAAAACTCGCTGAGCTGCCGCTGCCGGCTGCTGTCTTCAACCGCTTCTGGGAAATTGCCGGGGCGGTCAGCATCCGGACGAAGATCCTCGGCCTCGCCCTGGGTCTCGTGCTCATTGTTGGGATCGGGAATACCCTGCAAACCCGCTCCATCCTCGTCGAAAACATGGAAGCGCAGCTCCGGGACCAGAGCATCTCCGTGGCCCGCGACCTGGCTGCCCGGGCGGCAGATCCCATCCTGCTGAACAACCTGCTGGCCCTGCAGGATCTGCTCCTGGAGACGAAAAGCAACAACCCCAGCTTCCGGTACGCCTTCATCCTCGATCCGCAGGGGCGTATTATCGCTCAAACCTTCGGAGATGGCTTTCCAAACGGCTTGAAAGACTTGAACCAGGTCAGCAGTCAGGATCACCACAACACCGTCCTCATCAATACGAACGAAGGTCTGATTTTCGACACCGCCGTACCGATCCTGGATGGCAAAGCTGGCACCGCTCGGGTGGGGTTATCCGATTCCATCGTCCAGCAGGCGGTTTTCCAGGCTACCCTGCAGTCCATCCTGTTTACCGTCCTGGTGCTGCTCGGAGGCCTCCTGGTGGCCCTGCTGTTGATCCGCGTGCTTGCCCAGCCCATCCTGGAGCTGGTGGACGCCACCCGCGCCGTCTCCAACAGCGATTACTCGCGCCGCATCCATCCCTGGGCCAATGACGAATTAGGAACCCTGGCGCAGGCATTCAATCAAATGACCCGGGATCTGGCTCAAGTTCACGAGCTGCGCCGGGAGCGGGAGTGGCTGCAGCGCCAGCTGCTTGAAAAGGTCATCTCCACCCAGGAGGAAGAAAGGCGCCGGATCTCCCGCGAGCTGCACGACAGCACCTCGCAATCGCTCACCTCCCTGCTGGTCGGGTTGAGGGCGCTGGAAGCTAGCTGTTCCAGTTCGGACAAACACCAGGTGGGCGACCTGCGCAGTATCGCCGCCCAAACCCTGGACGAGGTCCATACTCTGGCAATGCAGCTCCGCCCTCACATCCTCGACGATCTGGGTTTGCCGGCCGCCCTGGAACGCCTGACCTTCGAATGGCAGGCAAGATATAAAATCCCGGTTGATCTGGCGATCATCCTCGGGGATGTGCGCCTTCCGGAGGGGGTCGAGACGGCACTCTACCGGATCATCCAGGAGACCTTGACCAATGTCGCCCGCCACGCGCGAGCCCATTCGGTGAGCATCCTGGTGGAGCGGCGGGACAGCAGCGTGATCGCCGTCATCGAAGATGATGGCATGGGATTCGAGGCGGGCCAATCTCTCGGCGAAGACCATCTCGGATTGTTAGGGATGCGCGAGCGGGCGGAGCTCCTCGGGGGACACCTGACGATCGAAAGCCATTCTGGAAACGGAACCAGTGTATTTGTTGAAATCCCAGCCTTCAGCGAGGAGGCAGTCAATGGCCGCAAAGAAGCGGATCCTGCTGGCAGATGACCATGCCATCTTGCGCTCCGGCCTGCGCCTGATGCTCTCATCCCAGCAGGACCTGGAAATCGTTGGGGAAGCATCTACCGGGGCCGAAACCCTGAAACAGGCCGAAGCCCTGCAGCCCGATCTGGTGCTCCTGGATATCAGCATGTCGGGGATCAGCGGTCTCGAGGTGCTCCCGGCGCTTCTGCGGCTGTTCCCTCCGCCGAAGGTGCTGATCCTCACCATGCACGATGACAAGCGCTATCTGAGCCAGGCGCTTCAGCGCGGCGCGTCTGGATACGTCCTCAAAAAAGCAGCCGACACCGAGCTGATCACCGCGATCCGGGCCGTGCTGGGCGGGGAAATTTACATCCACCATTCGATGATGCGCTTCCTGCTCGAGGACGTGCTTCCCGGGAGGGATTTCCACAATCAAGAGGAGCTGTGGGAATCCCTGAGCGAACGGGAGCAGGAGGTCCTGCGGCTGGTTGCCCTGGGCTTTACGAGCGCCGAGATCGCCGGCAAGCTCAATCTGAGCGCAAAGACGGTCGAGACGTACCGGA
>JAJYJF010000055.1 GCA_021796375.1 Chloroflexota bacterium
CTCCGTGCGCAGGATGGTGAGCTCGCGCTCCGTGATGGGGTCGGTGGTGCGCAGCTCGGGTGAAATTTTCAGGTCCCAGCCGGTATTCGCGCAGGCCTGCTCGACGCTCACCCCGGGGTGGACGGCGGCGAGCACCAGCTCGCCGTTTTCGTCCGGCTCGAGGATGCCCAGGTTGGTCACGACCGCCGCTGGCCCGCCCCAGGCGAGCCCGGCTGCCAGGCGTTCCTGCCGCCCGCCGAGGTATCCGGCCGAGGTGACAAAATCGACCCGCTCGGGGAAGCGGCGCTTCTGGTGCGGGGTCATGATATAGGTGCGCTTCGCCCAGCCCGCGATTTCCATCGATCCACCGGAGCCGGGCAGCCGCGTCTTGGGGTGCGCGTAGTCGCCGATCACGGTGGCGTTAATATTCCCAAACCGGTCGACCTGCGCTCCGCCCAGGAACCCGACGTCCACATTTCCGCGCTGCAGGTAGAGGGCAAAGATATCGTACATGCTCACGATCGCGTCTGCGCCGCTGACCAGGGTGGGGTCGCCGATGGAGAGCGGCAGGCGCTTCGGCCGAGCGCCGATCACGCCCGCCTCGTAGATCAGGCGCAGCGTGGGAGCGTGCGTGCGGCGCGCCAGGTTGCAGGCCAGGTTGGGAAGCCCGACCCCGACGAAGACGTTATCGCCGTCTCGCAGCAGCCTGGCGGCATGGATGGTCATGAGCTCGGATGAGGTGTATTCCATGGCGGTTTCAGTAATCCCCATAGTTCACCGGGCCGGCCAGGCGCGGGCTGACCGCCAGGCGGGCCTGCGTGCTGACCCCGAGTTTTTCCCAGTATTCGGCGCGGTTGCGCACGCCGTAAACCCATTCTTCCAGATAAGCCTGGGTTTTTTCGGGGGTTTCCGTCAGGCTGTCCCAGGCCAGGTAGAAGTCGTTATCCCGGTCGTAGTAGCCCTGAGTGTACGATGGGTGGGCGCAGAAAGGAACGCAGGCGACCGCGTCGACGATGAACTCGGGGATGATCGTGCGGTTGGGATCCGAGTGGATCAGTTCCGGGTCGACGATTTCCTCGGCGGTCAGGACCACATGCCGGGCCGCGAAAGCGGCTTCTTTCTGCTCGCCGAGGATTCCCCAGATCTGCGCGTTTCCCTGGGCGTCCGCGCGCTGCACGTGCACGATCGCCACATCCGGGTTGAGCGGCGGTACGACCACCACCTGTTTGCCGGTGAAGGGGTCGTCGACGCGGCGGAAGTTCGGGTTGGCCCGCTCCAGGTCGAGCGCCCCGGTGGGGTTCATCGGCATGAAAGGCAGCCCGGCAGCCGCGGCCTGCAGGCGGGTGATCATGCTGAAATGCGAGTACTCTTCCACCTCGAGTCGGCTGGACTCGATCGCGCCTCGCAGGATCCGCAGGGAGCCCACCCCCGGGTTGCCGCTGTAAGAAAAAATGATCTTCCGCGCGCATCCGGCGGCGACCATCTGGTCGTAGATGAGGTCCGGGGTGGCGCGGGCCAGGACCAGGTCCCGGCGCTCCTGCCGGATGATCTCATGCCCGGCGGCGAAGGGGATCAAATGGGTGAAACCGGCGGCGTAAACCAGGTCCCCGTCATGGACGTAGGATGCAACGGCTTCTTTCAGGCTGCAGAGTTTCGACATAGGCAGGACTTCCCGATCATTCGTCTTCATCCTCCGTGTGGCGGTGGAGGATTCTGAACCGGGTGCTCCTGTGCTGCGCCCGGTATCCTTTCCGAAACAGCATCCATCCGAGCAAGAAGATGAAAATCCCGGCGACCAGATAGTTGAACTCGGGGATGTGCTCCAGGTCTGAGGTGACGAAGAGAAAGAGCAGGACGGCCCCGATCAAAAGAAAAAAGCACCCGATGCGGCCGGATATTTTCAGCATGCTTCCCAAAGACTATGCCGGAAGGGAGGGTTCAGGTGCGCGAAAGCCTGCGGCAACCCTTCACTTCGCACTGCCTTCCCCCTTCCCCGCGGAGCGCTCCGGGCGGAGCGAGGGGTAGGGAAGGGGGATCGGTGAGATGGAGGATACGGAAACCCGCCCATCCGGTGGATCTATTCCCGGGATACGCGGGTGTGGATCTGCTCGTGCATGTAGAGCGGCAGGTAGTAATTCCCGCCGGAGTTCTTCCCGGTCGAGCCGGAGCCTTTCCACCCGCCGAAAGGCTGGAATCCCGGCCATGCGCCGGTAGTCGCGCCCTGCGGCCGGTTCGCGTAGGTGACGCCGGCCTGGGTCTGGTCGAAAAACCAATCCACTTCCTCCGCGCTGCCGTAGAACCCCGCGGTCAGCCCGTACTGGACGTCGTTCGCAAGCCGCATGGCTTCTTCCAGGCTGTCCACCCGGGCCAGCGTGGTGATCGGCACGAACATCTCTTCTTTCCACAGCGGATGGTCGACCGGGAGGTCCGCGACGTAGGTCGGGGAGCAGAAATAGCCCTTGGAGAACTCGCCCTGGGTGAGTACCTTCCCGCCCGTCAGGAAGCGCCCGGACTGGCTGATCTCTTCGGTGTAGCGCTGGAAATCTCGGAAGGAGTTCTGGTTGATGACCGGGCCGAGGAAGACGCTGCGTTCCGTGGGGTCGCCGATCACCAGTTTCTCGGTCTGGGAGACCAGCCGGTCAACGAGCTGATCGTATACCGGGGCTTCGATGAAGACCCGCGAGCAGGCTGAGCATTTCTGGCCCTGCAGGCCGAACGACGAGCGCACGATCCCCGCGGCGGCGTCGTCGAGGTTGGCGTTGCGGGAGACGATTGCCGGGTTCTTGCCGCCCATCTCGAGGATGGTCGGCCGGATCCAGCGGCTGCCGCAAAAATCGCAGAAGATCTTCATGCCGACGTCATAAGAGCCGGTAAACGTGACCCCGGCCACCTCTTTGCTCTCGATCAGGGCCTGTCCCACCGTGCTGCCGGGCCCGGTTACGTAGTTGAAGACGCCTTCCGGGATGCCGGCATCGCGCAGGCAGTCGGCGATCAGGCGGGCGATCCAGGGGGTATCGGAAGCCGGTTTCATCACCAGGGTATTCCCGGCTACCAGGGCAGCCCCGGATGGCCCGCCGCACAGCGAGGCGGGGAAATTGAAGGGGCTGATGACGAGCCACACGCCGTACGGGCGCAGGACGGAAACGTTCGTCGAGTCGAACCCGCGCAGCGGATCGCGGCCCATCTCGACCACGTAGCCGTTGTTTTTCTCCATCTGGAAGCACGCGTAGCGCAACAGGTCCGCCGTCTCCGCGACGTCGCCGAGGGCTTCCATGCGGTTCTTTCCGACCTCGAGGGATACGGTCGCGCTCATCTCGTAGAGGCGCTGGTCCATCAGGTCTGCCGCTTTGCGGATGTACGCGACCCGCTCCTGCCAGGGGGTGTGGCTCCACATGGGGAAGGCCTTTTTCGCGGCGGCGATCGCATCGGCGGCGTCTTGAGCGGTGCCCTTTTGAAAGACTCCCAGCAGGACTTCTCGATTGGCGGGCGACCGGTTCTCGAATTTTTCAGCCGCGAGCCGTTCTTTCCCGCCGATGATCATCCCGTGCTCCTGGCCCAGAGCTGACTTTACCCGCGCGAGCGCATTCTCAAAGCTGGTGTGCAGCTCCTCGGGCGGATTGTACATCGTCCCATAAGTCAGCTTGAACGTTCGTTCACCATCCATAGATCGATTCCCTCCTTATGCCTGGGGTAGCCAGAACGTTTTCTGCCTTTCGGCAACTTTTATAGTATAGTCCCGCTCGTCCCCTGGCGTCAAAATAAAACTCAGGTAACTGCTCATCGATATTCATGAGGAGTATCATCTTCATCGGAACATGCCGGGTGGTTATAATATTTTTAGATTTTGTCGATCCCGCGTATTTGCGCGTGATTCAGCGGATCTTTCTATCGAAATCACAGGAGAGAAAATGGCCGAGATGGCTGTCGCTGACCTTAAAAAAGCTCACCGGACCCTGGCGGAGTTTGCCTACGACCGGGTCCCCGTTCAACGCGGGTATGCCGGCCGGACCCTGTATGTCAACCTGAGCGATGGGCGGATCGCGAGCAGGCCGGTAGACCGGCAGATGAAAGACGCCTTCACCGGGGGGCGGGGGTTTTGCCTCCGGCTTCTCTGGAACGCGACCACCGGTAAAACCCGCTGGGACGATGCGGAAAACGAGATCGTGATCGCTTCCGGCGTGATCGGCGGCATCACCAGCTACCCGGGGACGGGCAAATCCACCGTCACGACCATATCGCCTCTCACCCATACCGTCATCGACAGCAACGTGGGAGGGTATTTCGGCCCCTATTTAAAGTTCGCGGGTTGGGACGCGCTCGAGATCCAGGGAAAGGCCGACCGCGAGGTGATCCTCTTCATCGACGGCAACCGCGGCCTGGTCACGCTCGAGGAAGCGCCGCAGGAAGCCGTCAACACCCACCTGATCAACCAGCAGCTCACCGAGATGTACGCATCCGACCCGCGCGACCGCCGCAATGTTTCGGTGGTCTCGGCCGGCGAGGCGGCGGACCACGCCGCCATCTGCGGGCTGAACTTCAGCTTCTTCGATCCGCGCCGGGAAGAGGTGCGCATCAAACAGGCCGCCCGCGGCGGGGCCGGCCGGGTGTTCCGCGACAAGAAAATCAAAGCGATCGTGGTGCATTACAGCGGGCTGAACGCGGACAGCAACGGCGTGGCGGATATGGCGCTGCTGAGGCGCGCCGGATCGCGCATCAATCGAGAGATCACCGATTTCGATCCCTTCCAGAACGATATGCGCCACACCGGCACGCCCTACCTGGTCGAGATCATGGACCGCTTCGACCTGCTCCCGGTCCACAACTACCGCTTCGGATCCAGCCCCGAAGCCAGCAGGATCAGCGGCACGCTGTGGAAGCAGCTTTTCGACACCCACACGCCGGACGGCTGCTGGTATGGCTGCACCCTGGCCTGCTCGCATGCCGTTCCGCATTTCCACCTGAAGACCGGGCCTTACGCGGGCCAGGCGGTGATGGTCGATGGGCCGGAATACGAGACGCTCGGAGGGGTAGGCTCGAACTGCGGGATCTTCGACCCCGAGGCGGTGCTCGAGATCAATTTCTACGCCGACACCTACGGGATCGATACCATCTCGCTGGGAAACTCGATCGCCTTCTGCATGGAGTGCTATGAGGAGGGCATCCTGAACCCGGAGCGCACCGGGGGCCTGGAGCTGACCTGGGGAAACAGCGCCGCGGCACTCGAGCTGGTCCACCAGATGGCGCGCGGGGAAGGATTCGGGGTCACCGTCGGCCAGGGGACCCGGGCGATGAAGAAGCTGTTCGCAGAGCAGTACGGCGCAGACCCGGGTTTCTTGCAGGATATCGCCATGGAGGTGAAGGGGCTGGAGATCTCGGAATACCTGAGCAAAGAATCTCTGGCCCAGCAGGGCGGGTACGCGCTGGCCTCCAAAGGCCCGCAGCACGACGAGGCCTGGCTGATCTTCATGGAGATGGTGCACAAGCAGCTGCCTACCTTCGAGGCCAAGGCGGAAGCCCTGTATTTCTTCCCGGTCTGGAGGACGTGGTTCAGCCTGCACGGCCTGTGCAAGCTGCCCTGGAACGATATCATCCCGGCCAGCAACAAAACCGCCGCGGAGCCAGCCAAGGTGCCCGAGCATATCGAGAACTACTGCTGGCTGTACGAAGGGGTTACCGGGGAAAAAGTCACCCTGGACGACCTGATGCGGCAGTCCGAAAAAGTATACAACTTCCAGCGCCTGTTCAACCTGCGCATGGGCTTTGGCACCCGCAAACAGGATTATCCGCCCTACCGGGCGGTCGGTCCGGTGACCGCCGTCGAGTACGAATCGCGGGCGGAGCGCTACGATCAGGAGCTCAAGGAGCAGGTTGGGATCGACCCGGCCGGGATGGATACGCGCGCGAAGATGAAGGCGCTCCGGGAGTACCGCGAGGAGCGCTACGACCGGCTGGTCGACGCCGTGTATAAACGGCGCGGGTGGACGGCGGATGGGGTGCCGACCGTGGAAACCCTGGCGCGGCTCGGCATCGACCTCCCGGAGCTGGTCGAATTGTCCCGGCAGCACGGCGGGTGACCCGCCGCCGCCTTTTTCCCTGGATAGATCCCCCCTCCCCATTTCGTGGGGAGGGGATTTTTTGCGATAAACCGCGGGTACGGATAAAATAGACTGGAAAAGAGCGGTCTGGGAAAAAAGAAGATGAGGTGGATATGAAGACGGATAGACGGACAAGCTCCCTGGGCGGCCTGGCGCGCGGAGCCGGGCTGGCTGCCGGGACCCTCGCGGCGGCCGCGGGATGGTGGATCACCTACAGCCGGTTCTGGATCCATCACAAGCTGCCGCTGCCGAAGGCGATCGACGCCGACCTGCGCAGTTTTGACAGCGAGGCGGCCGGGATGCTCGGCTATTACCAGGCCAGCGAATCCGCCGGCCGGCCGCTCCTCCTGGTTCACTCGGTCAATGCCGCGGCCAGCTCGTATGAGATGGGGCCGGTCTTCAGCCGGTTTCGCGCTCGCCGCCCGGTGGTCGCGGTGGACCTCCCCGGGTTTGGCTTTTCCGAGCGGTCGGACCGGCTGTATTCGGCGCGCCTGTACCATGAGGCGATCCTGGATTTGATCGGGAAGCTGTTCGACGAACCGGTCGACGTGGTGGCGCTCTCGCTGGGCTGCGAGTTCGCCGCCCGGGCAGCCCTGATCGACCCGGAGAAGATCCGCTCGCTGGCCTTCATCTCGCCCTCCGGGCTGGGCGCGCGGCGGCGGACGCGCGGGCCGCGGCGCGCGGGGCTCACCGGCCGCGGGGACCGGGCGCACCGCGTCCTCTCCAACCGACTGTGGGGCCTGCCGCTGTTCGATTTGATCGCCACACAAGCCAGCATCCAGTTCTTCCTGCAGCAGAGTTTTACCGGCGCTGTCCCGGACGATATGGTCCGCTACGCCTACGCGTCGGCCCACCAGCCGGGCGCGCAGTTTGCGCCGCTGTATTTCTTGAGCGGCAAGCTTTTCACCCCCAACATCCTGCCCGCGTTTTACGCCCGCCTCGAGCAGCCGGTGCTGGTCCTTTACGACCGGGACGCCTATACCGGCTTCGGTAACCTGCCCGGGCTGATCGATGCGCGCAAAAACTGGCAGGCCACCCGCATCCTCCCCACCCGCGGGCTGCCGCAGTTCGAGCGCATGGATGACGTCGCCCGCGAGCTGGAGCGCTTCTGGGAGGGGGAGTAATCCGAGCTCCCTTCCGCGTCCCCTCCGGCGGAGCGATCACCCCATAGAAGGATGGCAAATCATTCGCCCGCTGTCTCATCGTGGATTATAATCGTCAAAAATATCTCAATACAGGAAGAGGGCTGGCTCTATGAATGTTGGCATGTGGGGTAAGGCGCTGCGCGGGATCCCGCGCTTAGATAAAACCGAGTGGAAAAAGCTGGACGTGATCGCGCGCTGGCTGATCGCCACCCGGGCCGCGGTCCTGATCATGACCTTCCTTTCCGCGGCCATCGCCGGCATCCTGGCCGTCCGGGACGGGCATTTCAACGCGGCGGACTGGATCGTGATGATGATCGGGCTGGTGATGTCGCACGCGACCAATAACCTGCTCAACGATCTGACCGATTACCGGCGCGGGGTCGATAAGGACAACTACTTCCGCACCCAGTACGGGCCCCAGCCGCTCGAATCCGGGTTCATGACCACCCGCGAGCTGCTGGTCTACGCCGGGATCACCGGCGGGATCGCTCTTGCCTGTGGGCTGTACCTGGTGGCCGTGCGCGGCTGGCTGGCCCTGATCCTGCTGGCCGCGGGGGCGTTCTTCGTCCTCTTCTATACCTGGCCTTTGAAATACATCGGGATGGGCGAGCTGGCGGTGCTGCTGGTCTGGGGGCCGCTGATGGTGGGGGGCGGTTACTTCGTCACGACCGGCCTCTGGAACTGGAACGTGCTCCTGGCCGGGCTGCCGTACGCGCTCGGCGTCACCACCGTGATTTTTGGAAAGCACATCGATAAGTACCGGGAGGACCAGACGAAAGGGATCCATACCGTCCCGGTGATCATCGGCGAGAAGGCCGGCCGCTACACGGTGATGGCGATGTTCGCGCTGCAGTACCTCTCCGTGATCTACCTGGTCGCGATCCGGTTCTTCAGCCCGGTGATGCTCGTCGTGCTGATCTCGCTGACCCTGGTCCCGCGCGTGTGGGCCATGTACAGCCGCCCCAAACCGGAGACCCGCCCGGAGAGCTACCCGGCC
This sequence comes from Chloroflexota bacterium, assembly GCA_021796375.1. Classification (GTDB taxonomy): domain Bacteria; phylum Chloroflexota; class Anaerolineae; order Anaerolineales; family Anaerolineaceae; genus JAJYJF01. Next base: position 8,217 of record JAJYJF010000055.1, read on the forward strand.
GATGCCTGGCCGCTGTGGTTCGTGGCCATGGCGTTCGAGCACAACCGCCGGTTCGGGCTGTGGTTCCTGTTCGGCCTGATCGTGGAGACGGCGCTGCACGCGTTCGGGGTGCTGTAGCCTCGGTACAAATCGATATATCGGCCGCAAGGCATCTAAAAACCCAAGAAAGAGCCGAAATAGAGGGTTTTACGCGATCCCGCGCGTAAAACCCTCTATTTCGGCGTTAATTCCACTCTCGCGGGCGCGAGAGACGCGGACGCCTTCCCGATGCCCCTCCCGGAGCGCCTTACCGCAGCGGGGAGCGGGTCGTGGGGGAGCAAAATGCAGGACCCCGCGCGGTTTAGCTTTGAGAACCAGAGCCGTTTTCCCCAACTTCCCTGGCGCTTGAGCCGCCGGTCTCACCCGATCTGCAGGGATTCAACCTCGAGCCAGACCGGTTCCTGCGCGGGCAGGCTCCCGAAGCGGACCTTCCCGCCGGGCGGGAAGGCGGCAAACTGGTTGTCGATCCAGAGGACAAACCCGAGCGGTCCCCGCGGCGCGGTAGGCGCCAGCCGGAGGAGCTCGTCATCGATAAAAAAGGCAGCCGAATCCGCGCGCCACTCCAGCCGGTAGGCGTGCCAGGCGGTGGGATCGACCTCCAGCCGGGCCGCCGATTCGGCGATCCCCCGGCGGGCCAGCCGGCGCAGCAGGCGCGCGGCGGGCGGCAGGGCTAGCAGCGGCAGGGTAAGAGCGCCCAATGGGAGCAGCACCGCTGGCAGCTTCGTGGCGCGAAATACCGCCGCCAGGAATCCGTCCGCGGGGAGATCGTCCCGAAAAGAAAGATAATTGGGCGGTGAAGCGTAAAAGAACCAGGCGGCATCCGGCAGGGCCGGGAGCCGGCGGGACATGCCGCCCAAGCCGATGCTGGCCGAGAACGGGTCGTTCCAGAAGCCAAACCCCCAGGTTCCGGGGATCCCGGCGGCAGAGACCCGCGCCCGCAGGCTCAGCCGGACCGGGGGGCGCCAGCACAGCCGGCTGCGCGGGAGCCCCAGGTAGTCATCCAGCTGCGCCCAGCGGTAGGCTTTCGCCGGCCCGGCCGGCAGGCTCAGCCGCCAGGCTCCGGGGCGCAGGGATTCGACCGCGCCGCCGCCGGATTGGCG